>NZ_JBEZGJ010000077.1:0-32464 GCF_040649965.1 Micromonospora sp. NPDC048843 | reverse complement strand
CGACATCACAGCGGTTGTCACTGTGGGTGACGACGGCGGCTCCAGTGGCCGGCTGCGGGCCGAGCGGGGTGGCCTGCCGCCGGGAGTCCAGGCGCACCTGGAGACCTGGCTACCGCCGTCCGCCTCGGGTGGAGAGGACGTCGGCCCAGTGAAGTCGGGGCTTCCCGGACTGCAGGTCACCCCGACTTCAAGGAACGCGAGTGGATCATGCGCAGCGCACGCCCGCGCGCGACGCAGCGCACGCCCGCGCGTGACGCAGCGCACGCCCCGCAGCGCTCAGAGGACGGCGCGCAGCGCCGCCAGATCGTCGTCGCTGGGCTCCCAGACGCCAGCGGCGGCGTTGGCACGCACCTGCTCGGGCGTGGTGGCACCGGCGATCACCGAGGTCACCGCTGGCTGGGCGGCCAGCCCGCCGATCGCCACCTGGAGCATCGTCAGACCCCGCTCGGCCGCGTACGCCTCGATCGCCTCGATGGTGTCCCAGTCGGCCGCGGCGAGCCGCTCCGCGTACCGGCCACCGCCGGAGAGCCGGCTGCCGGCCGGCGGCTGAGCCTCGCGCTTGTACTTGCCGGTGAGCAGACCGTTGGCGAGCGGGAAGAACGGCAGCATGCCGAGGCCGAACCGCTCACAGGCAGGGATCACCTCGGCCTCCACCGAGCGCTCCACCAGGCTGTAGTGGTTCTGCGCGCTGATGAAGCGGGACCGACCGTTGGACGAGGCGACCCAGTCCGCGTCGGCGATCTGCCAGCCGGTGAAGTTGGAGTTGCCCAGGTAGCGCACCTTGCCGTCGCGGACCAGGTCGTCCAGGGCGGCGAGGGTCTCGTCGATCGGTGTGCCCGGGTCGGGTTCGTGCATCTGGTACAGGTCGATGTGGTCGGTGCCGAGCCGGCGCAGCGACGCCTCCACAGCGCGGGCGATGTAGCGCCGCGCACCCCGCGCGCCGTAGTCCGGCCCGTTGAGGCCGTTCATGTCCATGCCGAACTTGGTGGCCACCACCACGTCGTCCCGGCGTCCCTTGAGCGCCTGCCCGAGCAGTTCCTCGGAGCTGCCCTGCGGCTCGCCGTAGATGTCGGCGGTGTCGAAGAGGTTGATCCCGGCGTCCAGGGCGGCGTCCACCACCGCCCGGGTGCCGTCGAGGTCGAGCTTGCGGCCGAAGTTGTTGCAGCCGATGCCGACCACGGACACCACGAGCCCGGAGTCGCCCAGCCGGCGATAGGTCATTTGGTCGTTCATGAGACACCCTCGTCTTTAATCAGGTTGAGGTGCGGAATCAATGCACACGTTGCGCTGGTTATCGACATAACGTTGACCACCTCTGAGATCGTGCCGCCGGTTGTGGCGACGAAATGGCCATTGCTCCAAAAGATTGGCAGTCTGGATTTCCACCTCGAACGTCCCGGCACTATCTGCCGTCGAGATTTATAGTGATTGTTGTGATGGAGGTAGTGCGCTACACCTACCGGCTGCGCCCCGCCGCGACCGCGACGGCCGCACTGCTCGCCGAATGGGGCCGCTGCCGATTCCTATGGAACGAAGCCGTGCACCAGCAGGAGGTTGGCGCGAAGCCCACCTTCGGCGGGCTGTCCAAGATGCTCACTGAAGCCCGCGCCAGAAACGCTTGGCTGCGCGCCGGCTCGCAGGTCGCTCAGCAACAGACCCTGCGCACGTACGCGGCCGCGCTGCGCCACTCGTTCACCGTCAAAGGCCGGGGACGGCCGAAGGTGAAGACCCGAAAACGGTCGCTGCCCAGCATGGAGTACACCCTGCGTGGCTTCACCATCGCCGAAACGCGGCTGCGCCTTGCCGGTGGCATCAGCATGCCCGTCGTCTGGTCCCGGGACCTGCCGTCTCCGCCGACCAGCGTGCGCGTCTACCAAGACAGCCTTGGCCACTGGTACGCGTCGTTCGTCGTCCGCCGCGAGGCCGCCGCCACACCCGAGGCGTCCAAGTCGATCGGCGTTGACTGGGGCGTGAAGACCACCGCCACGACCACCGATGCCCGATTCGATTTGCCGCACCTCGGGCATCGCAAGCGGTGCGCCGCTGAGTTGGCCAGGGCGCAGCGGAAGATGGCCCGCCGACGCCGCCCGCAGGGCCATGCGCAGTCCAACGGCTACCGAAGGGCCAAGCGCGCGGCGGCGAAGTTGCACAAGAAAGCTGCCCGACAGAACATCCACGACTCCCGCCAGTGGGCGAAACGAGTCGTCGACCACCACCAGGTGATTGCCGTGGAAGACTTCAAACCGACGTTCCTGACCAGGTCCACGATGGCACGTAAAGCCGCTGACGCCGCGATCGGCACGGCGAAGCGGGAATTGATCCAGCAGGGCACGCGGGCGGGCCGAAAGGTGGTGCTGGTTCCGCCCGCCTACACAACCATGACGTGTTCCTCGTGCGCGGCGAGAGCCAAGCAGCGCATCGGTTTGAATGTCAGAATTTTCGAGTGCGCTGCCTGCGGTTTCACCGCCTGCCGCGACCTCAACGCCGCGAGGACGATCCTCGCCACGGTAGAGCGCGACCGTGCCGGTGCTGACGACGTAAGGCATGTGACCACCTCCCTTCGGGATGCGGGGTCGAATGCGGTCCGAGCCGGAAATCCCCTGGATTCATCCGTGGGTAAGCGTTAACTCAGTCACGAGATCCACCCTATGTCCACCGAGCGCAGGCCACCTCGGCGGCGGCTCAGCCGACCACCTCGGTGACCAGCTCACGGGCGGCTCCGACGGTGGCGGCCAGCTCGTCGGGGCGGCGGCCGACGGCGCCGAGCAGAGCCTGCGCCCGCTGCTCGAAGTGTGGCGGGGCCCCGGGCAGCCGCCCTGCGGCGGCGATCATCCCCTTCTCGTTGACCAACCACCGGCCCGCCCGGGCGTGCAGCACCTGGGCGAGCACCCCGATCGTCCGGAACAGGCAGCCGGCGACGTACCCGCTGTCCCCGCCGACGGCGGCCTTGGCCGCGCCGCTGAGCAGAAACCCGGCCTCCCAGCCGCCGGCCACCAGCGCGTCGGCCAGCGCGGGTGGATAGTCCCGGGTCTGCTCCTTCAGCCGGGTCAGCTGGCCGGCCGGATCCGCCAGCACCTGGCACAGCGCCACTTCGCCGACGTAGGCGGACGAGTAGAAACCGAGTGGGTGCCCGGCCTGCACGCCGACCTCGTACCGGCCGACCTGGCATTCCGTCCAGGCGCGGTGCACCCGGTCGAGATCCCGGTAGATCCAGTCCACGGCGACCCCGCCGATTCGCAGCCAACCACCACCGTCGACCCAGGGCCCCCAACCACCCGGGGCGGTGAGAACTACTTCGGGGTCATCCGCGACCGTCGCGGCCACCGCCCGCAACGCCGGCACGTCCAGCCCGTCCTTGTAGTACAGGCCCAGGTCCCAGTCGGAGTCGGGGCGGTGCTCGCCGCGGGCCCGGCTGCCACCGAGCGCCACGGCGACCACCCCCTCGACGCCGCACAGGCGGTCGGGCAGGTCGGTGGGGATCACCCGACGTCCCAGACCGGTTCCGGCGTCTCCACCACCTCGCTGTCGCCCCGGAACAGTACGAACCTGTCGAACGAACGGGTGAACCAACGATCGTGGGTGACCGCGATCACCGTTCCCTCGAAGGCGTTCAGGCCCGTTTCGAGCGCTTCCGCGCTTGCCAGATCGAGGTTGTCGGTGGGCTCGTCGAGCAGCAGCAGGGTCGCCCCGGACAGCTCCAGCAGCAGCACCAGGAACCGGGCCTGCTGCCCGCCGGAGAGCGTGCCGAAGCGCTGGTCGCCCTGCGCGGCCAGCTCGTAGCGACTGAGCACCCCCATCGCCGCGTGCCGGTCCATTCCGGTGCGGTGCTCGTCACCACGCCAGAGGATCTCGACGAGCGTCTTCGACATCAGCTCCGGCCGGTCGTGGGTCTGGGAGAAGTGCCCGGGGCGGACCCGGGCGCCGAGGCGGGCCATGCCGTCGTGCGCCACCGGCGTGAGCGCGCCCGCCCCGTCGACCGGCCCGTTCGCCGGGTCGGGGTCGGTGCCGCCACGGGCCAGCAACCGCAGGAAGTGCGACTTGCCGGTGCCGTTGGCGCCGAGCACCGCCACCCGGTCGCCGTACCAGATCTCCAGGTCGAAGGGGAATGTCAGGCCGTCCAGCTCCAACTGCTCGCAAATGACCGCGCGCTTGCCGGTCCGCCCGCCGGACAGGCGCATCCGGATGTCCTGGTCCTTCGGGGGTACGGGCGGCGGCCCGGCCTCCTCGAACTTGCGCAGCCGGGTCTGCGCGGCCTGGTAGCGCGAGGCCAACCCGTCGTTGTACGCGGCTTTCTGCTTGTACATCAGCACCAGGTCACGCAGCTTCTGGTGCTCCTCGTCCCAGCGTCGGCGCAGCTCGTCGAGACGAGCGTGCCGGGCCACCCGCGCCTCGTACCAACTGGCGAAGCCACCCGGGTGCACCCAGGCGCTGCCGCCCTCGACGGCGACCACCCGGTCGGCGCTCTGGGCCAACAACTCGCGGTCGTGCGAGACGTAGAGCACCGACTTCGTCGACTCGCGCAGTCGTGCCTCCAGCCAGCGCTTGCCGGGCACGTCGAGGAAGTTGTCCGGTTCGTCGAGCAGCAGCACCTCGTCCGGGCCGCGCAGCAGCAACTCCAGGGCGAAGCGCTTCTGCTGGCCGCCGGAGAGGGTACGCACCGGGCGGTCCCGGACGGCGTCCCACGGCTGGTCGAGCACGATTGTCGCGACGGTGTCGAACAGCACCTCGGCGTCGTACCCGCCGGCCTCGCCCCAGGCGCCGAGCGCATCGGCGTACGCCAGCTGGGCCTTGCCCGCGGCGTTGCTGAACTTGCCGTGGGCCTCGGCCGCCCGCATGGCCGCCTCGGTCTCGGCGAGCCGCCGGCCGGCGTCGCGAAGCGCCGGCGGGGCCAGCGACAGCGCCAGGTCGGCGAGGGTCGACTCGTCGCCGATCATGCCGATGAACTGGCGCATCACACCCAGCCCGCCGGCCCGTGCGACGACGCCGCTGCGTACCGGCAGGTCGCCGGCGACCATCCTCAGCAGCGTCGTCTTTCCCGCGCCGTTCGGCCCGACGAGGGCGACCTTGCTGCCCTCCCCGACCCGGAACGACACGTCGGCGAAGAGTTCCCGACCGTCGGGCAGGATGTGCCCGACCGCTGCCACGTCCACGTATCCCACGCCGGGATCCTGCCCCAACGAGGGTCGGGGGGTATATCCAATTACCGGGTGACGCGCAGCACCCGGAAGCCCTTTTGGCTGGCGTGCCGCTCGACCTGCCAGCTCTGCTCGGTGAGCCAGCGTTGCAGCGAGTCGCCGCCGAGGTGTCGGGCTACCACCAACCAGCCGACGCCGTCCGGGGCGAGTCGGGGCAGCCAGCGCAGCAACAGGTCGTGCAGCCCGTCCTTGCCGATCCGGATGGGCGGGTTCGACCAGATCTGGGCGAAGCGGACGCCGTCCGGAACGTCGTCCGGCGCGCTGACCCGGACCCGGTCGGCGGCGCCGACACGAGCCGCGTTGGCGACGGTCAGCTCGCGGGCCCGGGCGTTGACGTCGACGGCCCAGATGGTGCTGGTGGGGGCGAGGTCGGCCAGCACGCAGCTGATCGGCCCGAACCCGCAGCCGAGGTCGAGCAGGTCGCCGGTGGTACCGGCGGCGGGCAGCTCGGCCTTGCGCAGCAGCACCGCGGTGCCCGGGTCGAGTCGGCTGGCGGAGAAGACCCCGCCGGCCGAGGCGAGCCGGTAGTCGCGGTCGGCGACGGAGAACTCGACCTCGCGCGCCGGGGCGTCGCTGGTGGGCTGAGCGGTGAAGTAGTGGTCGCCGGTCACCCGGCAATTCTCGCACCGGTCCGGGGCGGACCTGACACGGCCCACACACACATTTACCCGATATTACCCCCTAAAGGGACAATGGCTCCTACTCTGGGCGACATGGTGTATCGGTACCAGTCCGATGAGGACGCTTTCGAGGAGTACCCGGAGCCCGGGTCCGACCTGTCGGTGCTCGGCGCCGGTCCGCCCCCGGCGGCCGGGCCCTCTCCGTCGCGTTTCCCCACGCCGTCGCTGCCCCGGCCGAACCAGCTCTCGCTGCCCTCGTCACAGCCGGCGCCGGCTCGCGCCGACGTGCCGCAGCCCGGGCCGGCCGCCCGCGCCGATGCGCCCCATCCACTGCCGACACGTGCCGACATCCCGCCCGCCCCGCCGCGCAGCCAGATCTACACTTCGGCGACGTCGGCGGAGCCGCCCGCCCGGCGCGGCGGCGGCCGACTGTGGCAGGTACTGATCGGCGGCGCAGCCGTCCTGGTGCTGCTCGCCCTCTGCGGCCTCGGCGCCGCCGCGCTGCTCAGCAATCGCAACGAGCAGCCGCAGAGCAACCCGACGTACCAGCCGAACGCCGCCCCGACGTCGGCACCGGCGGAACGGCTGGCCCTCGACTCCCGGGACACCGACCAGGCCCCGCTCACCGCAAAGGAACTCTTCCCCGGCAGGGAGTTGAAGCTCACCGCCGACCAGCCGAGCTACCAGGTGCTCAAGACACAGTCCAGCGGCAGTTGCGCCGTCGCCGCCACCGACGAGGTAGCCGACCTGCTGGTCCGGCTCGGCTGCAACCAGGTCGTCCGGGCCACGCTGAGTACGCCCGACGACAGCCACCTGGTCACCGCCGGCCTGTTCAACCTCACCGACAAGGTCAGCGCGGAACGAGCCCGAGACCGGCTCCGGCAACTGCTCGACGATCGGCAGGGCCGTTTCCGTGGCCTCACCGCCGACGACGGCGACGGCACCGATGTTCTGGCCAACGCTCCGGCACGCGTCGGCTGGCAGGTCCGTGGCCACTACCTGGCGTACGCGCTGGTGGTCCGCAAGGACGGCGCGGCGGTCAAGGCCGGTGACGCCAAGGTCCGCGAAATCCTGTTCGACATGATCGAGCTGCACCTCAGCCGGGGCGTGCTGCAGAGCCGGGCCGACGGTGGCACCGCCGCGCAACCGACGGCGGCACCTACCGGCAGCAGCGCCAACCAGGGCGATCTGCCGGGCGAGTGACAGTGCGGACGGTCAACCCTCGATCGGGACCCGCAACCGGCGGGTGAGGGTGGCGCGGTGGGCGTACTCGGCCGGATCCGCCGGGTAGCCGACGGCGACCAGTGTCAGCCCGCGCGCGGGGGCCACCGTCACCTCGCTGGACCGCTCCCGCTGGGTGAGCAGAGTTCCCGGCCACTCGACCGGGCGGCGGCCGTCCCCGGCCACCAGCATGGCTCCCACCAGGCTGCGCACCATCGCCTGGCAGAACGCGTCGGCCTGCACTGTGGCGACCAGGATGCCGTCCGCGTCGCGACGCCAGTCCAGCCGGGTCACCTCACGCAGCGTGGTGGCGTGCTCCTTGCGTCGGCAGTACGCGGCGAAGTCGTGCTCCCCCACCAACCCGGTCGCTGCGGCGTTCAGCGCGGCCAGGTCCAACGGCTTCGGCCAGGCCAGCACCTCGTGGCGGCGCAACGGCTCGGCGCCGAAGGGCGCATCGGTGACCCGGTACTCGTAGCGCCGGAAGGTGGCCGAGAACCGGGCGTCGAAGTCGGCCGGCACCTCGGTCATCGCCCGTACCCGCACGTCGGTGGGGAGCAGCCGGGCAACGCGACGCAGCAGCCGTCCCTCGTGCTGGCGCCACACCTCCACGGGCAGGTCCACGTGGCACACCTGCCCGGTGGCGTGCACTCCGGCGTCGGTCCGCCCGGCCACCGTCAGGCCGGTGGCCGTACCGGCGCCCAGGACCAGGTCCAGGGTTTCGACGAGCACCCCCGCGACAGTGCGCCTGGTCGGCTGGGCTGCCCAGCCGGAGAAGTCGGTGCCGTCGTACGAGACGTCCAGCCGCAGCCGGATCCACTCGTCCACCTCGTACCTCCTGTTACGGGTCGGGCCCGACACCCCGATGGGGTGCCGGGCCCGACAATGCCCTTGATCAGGCCTTGTTCTCGGTGGCCTCGTCGCTGTCCTCGCGGGCGGCGTCGGTGTCACCGGACGCCGACACCGGCGCCTCGGAGTCCTGGTCGGCCGGAGCCGACTTCGGGGACTCGTCGGCCGGGGCGAGCGCCTCGACCTTGTCCTGCTGCGCGGCCTTGCGGGCGGCGGTCTTCTTGTTCACCTTCGGCTCGGCGACCTGAAGCTCCTCCACCAGCTCGATGATGGCCATCGGCGCGTTGTCACCCTTGCGCGGACCGGTCTTCACGATCCGGGTGTAACCGCCGGGGCGGTTGGAGTACCGGGGCGCGATCTGGTCGAACAGGGCGTAGACCACGTCCTTGTCCTTGACGACACCCAGCACCCGACGCCGCGAGGCGAGGTCACCGCGCTTGGCCTTCGTGATGAGCTGCTCGGCCAGCGGGCGCAGCCGCCGGGCCTTCGTCTCGGTGGTCTGGATCTTCCCGTGCTGGAACAGCGCGGTCGCCAGGTTGGCCAGCATCAGCCGCTCGTGCGAGGGGCTGCCGCCGAGGCGGGGGCCCTTGGTGGGCGTGGGCATTTTTGGTGCTCCTCAGTTGTGGCGGCAGCGCGGACTAGAGCTGCTCGGTCTCGCGGTAGTCGTCGGTGTCGTAGTCGGCCTCGCCGAAGGTGTCCACGACGTGCGCCGGGTCGAAGTTCGGAGCCGAGTCCTTCAGCCCGAGACCCATCCCGGCGAGCTTCATCTTGACCTCGTCGATCGACTTCTGACCGAAGTTGCGAATGTCGAGGAGGTCGGCCTCGGTACGCCCGATGAGCTCACCAACGGAGTTGATGCCCTCGCGCTTGAGGCAGTTGTAGGAGCGGACGGTGAGGTCCAGCTCCTCGATCGGCAGAGCGAGGTCCGCCGCCAGCTGGGCGTCCTGCGGGGACGGCCCGATGTCGATGCCCTCGGCGGTCTCGTCCAGCTCCCGGGCGAGCCCGAACAGCTCCACGAGCGTCGAACCGGCGGAGGCCAGCGCGGTACGCGGACCCATCGACGGCTTGGTCTCGACGTCGATGATCAGCCGGTCGAAGTCGGTGCGCTGCTCGACACGGGTCGCCTCGACGCGGTAGGTCACCTTCAGCACCGGCGAGTAGATCGAGTCGACCGGGATGCGGCCGATCTCGGCGCCGGACTGCTTGTTCTGCGCCGCCGTCACGTAGCCCCGGCCCCGCTCGACGGTCAGCTCCATGTCGAGCCGGCCCTTGCCGTTCAGGGTGGCGAGCTTGAGGTCCGGGTTGTGCACCGAGACGCCGGCCGGGGGCTGGATGTCGCCCGCGGTCACGTCGCCCGGGCCCTGCTTACGCAGGTACATGCTGACCGGCTCGTCGTGCTCGGAGCTGACGCACAGCTCCTTGATGTTCATGACGAGCTCGACCACGTCCTCCTTGACACCGGGGATCGTGGTGAACTCGTGCAGCACACCGTCGATCTTGATCGAGGTGACGGCCGCGCCCGGGATCGACGACAGCAGCGTACGCCGCAGCGAGTTACCCAGGGTGTAGCCGAAGCCCGGCTCCAGCGGCTCGATGGCGAACCGGGAACGGGTCTCGTTGATCGACTCCTCGGAGAGGGAGGGTCGCTGGCTGATGAGCATCTTTTCTCTTCTCTTCCGGGGCGCCCGCTATTTGACGCCCACGACACAAACTGTTCCGGTGGCCCGCCCCGAAGGGCGGGCCACCGAACGAGCTCGGACTACTTGGAGTAGAGCTCGACGATCAACTGCTCCTGGACCTGCGTGTCGATGACCTGCCGGGCCGGGAGGGAGTGCACGAGCACCTTCATCTGGCTCGGGATGGCCTCAAGCCACGCCGGAACCGTCTTCGAGCCGGCCTGAGCCTGCGCGACGATGAACGGGGTGAGCTCCTTGCTCTTGCCCCGAACCTCGATGATGTCGTGCTCCTTGACGCGGTACGACGGGATGTCGACCTTCTTGCCGTTCACCGTGAAGTGACCGTGCTTGACCAACTGGCGGGCCATGTCCCGCGAGTGGGCGTAGCCGGCCCGGTAAACGACGTTGTCCAGCCGCGACTCGAGGATCTGCAGGAGGACCTCACCGGTCTTGGCCTGCTTGCCAACGGCTTCCTCGTAGTAACCGCGGAACTGCTTCTCCAGCACGCCGTAAACCCGACGGGCCTTCTGCTTCTCACGGAGCTGGAGCAGGTACTCCGTCTCCTTGGTGCGGCCGCGGCCGTGCTGCCCGGGCGGGAACGGCCGGGACTCGAACGGGCACTTCGGACCATCGCACTTGCTGCCCTTGAGGAACAGCTTCATCTTCTCCCGCCGGCAACGGCGGCAGTCTGCACCGGTGTAACGAGCCATCTCTCTCTACCTCTCAGACCCGGCGACGCTTCGGCGGACGGCACCCGTTGTGCGGCTGCGGGGTGACGTCGGCGATCTGGCCGACCTCGAGGCCCACGGCCTGCAGCGAACGGATGGCGGTTTCCCGGCCGGAGCCGGGGCCCTTGACGAACACGTCGACCTTGCGCATGCCGTGCTCCATGGCGCGACGCGCGGCAGCCTCGGCGGCCAGCTGCGCAGCGAACGGAGTCGACTTGCGGGAGCCCTTGAAGCCCACCTGGCCAGCGGAGGCCCAGGAGATGACCGCACCGGTCGGGTCCGTGATGGACACGATGGTGTTGTTGAACGTGCTCTTGATGTGCGCCTGCCCGTGGGCGACGTTCTTGCGTTCCTTGCGCCGGACCTTCTTTACAGCGGCTCCGGCACGAGCCTTCGGTGGCATAAGTCTGTGCGCTCCTAGTTGACTTTCCGGATCGGGTTGCGGCCTGACCCACCTCGGCGGCGGCCGACCCCGTCATCCGGTCAAGAACTACTTCTTGCCGGGCTTCTTCTTGCCGGCGACGGTCCGCTTCGGGCCCTTGCGGGTCCGGGCGTTGGTCTTGGTCCGCTGGCCACGCACGGGCAGGCCCCGGCGGTGCCGGATGCCGGCGTAGCAGCCGATCTCAACCTTGCGGCGGATGTCAGCGGCGACCTCGCGGCGCAGGTCGCCTTCAACCTTGTAGTTGCCCTCGATGTGGTCGCGGAGCTGCACGAGCTCCTCGTCCGTGAGGTCCCGAGCGCGCTTGTCCGGCGAGATGCCGGTAGCGGCGAGTGTCTCCAGGGCGCGGGTGCGACCGACCCCGAAGATGTAGGTGAGCGCGATCTCCAACCGCTTTTCGCGGGGGAGATCCACGCCGACTAGACGTGCCATGTGCGGGCGTACTCCTTGTGATGTGTGGCGGAGGTGTGGACCCGTCCCACCCCGCTACCGGCCGTCCCGTCTTTCCGACGCGGTGAGCGCCGGCGACCGGGATCGGTCGCTGCCCGAGCGGGCCCCGGCCTCCGACCGGGGGTCAGCCACGCAGAGGTACGTCTGGCGTACCGCTCGCGGCTGGGACGAGCATGTGTGATGTGTGTGTCGCTGGGGATCCACCTGGACCAACGCCACCCGGCCGTGCTCCGGCCGGACGGGCTGAGTCAGCCCTGGCGCTGCTTGTGGCGCGGGTCGCTGCAGATGACCATGACCCGGCCGTGCCGGCGGATAACCCGGCACTTCTGGCAGATCCTCTTGACGCTCGGCTTGACCTTCACGGTTGCCTTACTTCCCATCTGGCCCGGGGACGCGCTACGCGACACCGGACGTCGAAGACGGACACGGGACTTCCCGGCCGTCGTCAGGACTACTTGTAGCGGTAGACGATGCGCCCGCGGGTCAGGTCGTACGGCGAAAGTTCGACGACGACCCGGTCCTCCGGAAGGATGCGGATGTAGTGCTGCCGCATCTTGCCGCTGATGTGAGCCAACACCTTGTGGCCGTTCGCGAGCTCCACCCGGAACATGGCGTTCGGCAGGGGCTCGATGACCCGACCCTCGATCTCAATGGCTCCGTCTTTTTTCGGCATGTCCTCCGCTGTCCTGACGTCGATTGCTCCGGGCGGCCCACAACGTCTTACACGGAAATCTGATCAGAATCAGAAGCCCGCGCCAGCCGCGGCTCCAGCTCCCACCGAAGCGCAGGGTGGGCATGCCGGAGTGGACGCTGTGCGCCGATCTGAAAGTGTACGCCGGCCTGCGCTCCCCCGCCAAACCGACCACCCACCCCACGGTGCGGCAACCCAAACGGCCCCGCCCCCGACCCCGTTGATCATGAGGTTATTGTCACGACACGCCGGGATCGGCGGCAATAACTCCATGATCAACGGGGGGTGCGGGGGTGCGGTCCGGGGGTGCGGGGGGTGCGGGGGGGTTAGGGGGTTGGGGGCTTGTCGTCCAGTTTGCGGGCGCGCTTTGCCTGCTTGCGCTCTCGGCGACGTTGGCGCTTGACGGCCTGGCGTTGGGGCTCCTTCGCGGCCAGCCCTCCCACCGTGCGGACCACAAGCACCGCGCCCCACGGCCCCGCCACCCAGGCCGGCCAGAAGTAGAGCAGGTCCTGGCTGAGCACCGACGTCACCGCCCAGATGGTCACCACGATGGGGATCACCCACAGGTACGGGAACCACACCTCGGCCAACCAGCGGGCGGTGACGCCCCTGCTGAAGGCCGGATCGAGCTCGTCACCCAGCAGGCTCACCGTCGGCCCGGCGGCCGGCGCCAGGCCCGACCGCTGCGCCGGCGTCACCGGCGGCAGGTCGGTCAGCAGGGCCTCGAGGTCGGCGTACGTGCGTGCCGCGTAGGCCCGCTGCAACCGCTCGTCGTACTCGTGCAGATCCAGTCGGCCCTCGTCCAGGGCGACCCGCAACCGGTCGGCCACCGCCGCACGGTCCGCGTCCGCGGCTCGCATCCCGTCGCGCCCGTCCATGCCGGCAAGCATGCCACCGTCGCGCCACCCCGCCGGGCCCCGAACAACGGACGATCATGAACTTGTTGCCCGCCTCACCGGCGTGTCAGAGCAATAACTTCATGATCGACGGGAGGGAAACGGGGTTAGGGGGTTTTTGTGGCCGCGGGTTGGCGGGCGGTTACCAGGTCGCCCAGGCGGGCGCGACCACCGTCGAACGCGGTGAGCACCCAGACGCCGTCCGGCAGCAACGCCATCGAGTGCTCGACGTGCGCGGCCACCGAGCCGTCCCGGGTGACGACAGTCCACCCGTCGGCCAACTCGGCGGTACGCGGGGACGCCATGGTGATCATCGGCTCGATGGCCAGGGCCATCCCGGGGACCAGCCGCGGACCCTTGCCCGGCCGACCGTGGTTGAGCACGTGCGGGTCCTGGTGCATCTCGGTGCCGATGCCGTGCCCGCCGTAGCCGTCGACGATGCCGTACCGGCCGCCCTTGCGGACAGCGGTCTCCACGGCGTGCGAGATGTCGGTGAGGCGGCCCTTGCCACTGGCCGCACCACGGGCGGCGGCGGCGATGCCCGCCCACATCGCGTCCTCGGCGACCTCGGCCATCTTCAGCAGCGCCGGGTCGACATCACCGACCCCTACCGTGATCGCGGAATCGCCGTGCCACCCGTCCAGCACCGCGCCGCAGTCGATGGAGATCAGGTCACCGGCCTGGAGCACCTGCTTCGGCGACGGGATGGCGTGCACGATCTGCTCGTTGACCGAGGAGCAGATCGACGCCGGAAAACCGTGGTAGCCCTTGAACGACGGAACGCCGCCCGCCTCGCGGATGGTCGCCTCGGCGATGGCGTCCAGATCGGCGGTGCTCACACCGGGGGCCACAGCCTCCCGCATCCGGCGTAGCGCCTCGGCCACCACCAGCCCGGCGGCCCGCATCTTCTCGATCTGGTCAGGGGTCTTCAGCTGGATGTCCAGCTGGGGACGACGCATGGAGCGGTTACCTTTCGTTGCCGAACAGCGGGGCACATAATGCGTACCCCGCTGTTCGCACTCTATCCGCCGTGGCCCGGCCGGACCTCAGCCGCCGTACGACCGCAACGCGTCGATGGCCCGGGTGGTGACGTCCTCCACCGGCCCGGTGGCGTCGATCCCGACCAGCTTGCCCTGAGCGCCGTAGTAGTCGACCAGGGGTGCGGTCTTCTCGCTGTATTCGCGGAGCCGCGTGGCGATCGTCTCCGGCTTGTCGTCGTCGCGCTGGAACAACTCGGCGCCGCACCGGTCACAGATGCCGGGCCGGGTGGTGGCGTCGAACTCGACGTGCCAGATCTTGCCGCAGCCCCGGCAGGTACGCCTGCCGGAGAGCCGCCTGATCACCTCGTCGTCGTCGACGACCAGCTCCAGGACCAGATCCAGGGCGGTGCCCAGATCGGCCAGGAGCTTGTCCAGAGCGGCCGCCTGCGGAGTCGTCCGCGGGAAGCCGTCGAGCAGGAAACCCTCGCTGGCGTCGGGCTCGGCCAGCCGGTCCCGGACCATGTTGATGGTGACCTCGTCCGGAACCAGCTCGCCCGCGTCCATGTACCGCTTCGCCTCGACACCGAGCGGCGTGCCCTGGGTGACGTTCGACCGGAAGATGTCTCCGGTCGAAATCTTCGGCACCGAGAGGTGCGCGGCGATGAACTCGGCCTGCGTGCCCTTGCCCGCGCCCGGCGGGCCAACCAGAACGAGTCTCATCTACCGCAGGAACCCTTCGTAGTTCCGCTGCATGAGTTGGCTCTCGATCTGCTTCACGGTCTCCAGACCGACGCCGACCATGATGAGCACAGCGGTGCCGCCGAACGGGAAGTTCTGGTACTGCTGGTTGTCCAGCCAGATGAAGAAGAAGTTCGGCAGGATCGAGATGACGCCGAGGTAGAGCGCGCCCGGCAGGGTGATCCGGCTGAGGATGAAGTCGAGGTAGTCGGCGGTCGGCTTGCCCGGGCGGATGCCCGGCACGAACCCGCCGTACTTCTTCATGTTGTCAGCGACCTCGGTCGGGTTGAACGTGATCGAGACGTAGAAGTACGTGAAGAAGATGATCATCAGGAAGTAGACGGCGATGTAGATCGGGCTGCTCGGGTTGACCAGGTTGTTCTGGATCCACGACTGGGTCTTGCCCGGGTCGGTCTGGTCGAAGAACTGCAGCGCCAACTGCGGCAGGTAGAGCAGCGACGAGCCGAAGATGACCGGGATCACACCCGCCTGGTTGACCTTGAGCGGGATGTAGGTCGAGGTGCCGCCGTACATCCGCCGGCCGATCATCCGCTTGGCGTACTGCACCGGGATCCGGCGCTGCGCCTGCTCGATGAAGGTGACAGCGGTGATGACCACCAGGACCAGCGCGATGACCAGGGCGAACATGTCCCAGCCCTTGCTGGTCTTGATCTGCCAGCCCTCGCTGGGCAGCCGCGCCGCGATCGAGGTGAAGATCAGGACGGACATGCCGTTGCCGACGCCGCGGTCGGTGATCAGCTCACCGAGCCACATGACCATGCCGGTGCCGGCGGTCATCGTCATCACCAGGATGGTCAGGGTCAGCCAGTCCGGGATGCCGGTGCCGGTGGGGATGATCGGGAACTGGTCGCAGCGGTTCTGGAACAGCTGGCCCGAGCGGGCCAGGGCCACGAACGCCGAGGCCTGCAGCACACCGAGACCGAGGGTCAGGTAGCGGGTGTACTGGGTGATCTTCGCCTGACCGGCCTGGCCCTCCTTGCGGAGCTGCTCCAGGCGGGGGATCACGACGGTCAGCAGCTGCAGGATGATCGACGCGGTGATGTAGGGCATGATGCCCAGCGCGAAGACCGAGAGCTGTAGCAGCGCTCCGCCGGAGAAGAGGTTGAGAAGGTTCACCACCCCGGTGGTGTCACCCTGGATGGTGTCGAGGCACTTCTGCACGTTGCCGTACGAGACGCCCGGGCTGGGGAGCGTTGCACCCAGCCGGTAGACCGCGATGATGCCTACTGTGAACAGCAGCTTCTTGCGCAGGTCAGGCGTACGGAACGCACTGAGAAAGGCGGACAGCAACTTCTTCCTCCTGCGCGAGGCGGGCCGCCGGTGATCCCTGGCGGGTCGAGGTGGATCACGGGCGAGTGCCCGCAATCCATGGCTGGGATGGGACTCTAACAGCCTCACCCCGGTCCGGGCAGATGCGCCCGACTACATAAATCGAAACCGATGTTACCGGGCGCTCAGGCCCCAGGTAGACCACGGCGCCCGCCAGTTGCTCTCAACTGGACGGGCGCCATGGTCGTACGCCTTACAGCTCGGTGACGGAGCCACCGGCGGCAGCGATCTTCTCCTTGGCCGACGCACTGAACGCGTGCGCAGACACCTGGAGCGCCACACCGCCGAGGTCCCCGGTGCCGAGGACCTTGACCGGGTGACCCTTGCGGACGGCGCCGGACTCAACGAGCTCCAGCGGGCCGACCTGACCACCATTCGGGAACAGCTCAGCGAGTCGGTCCAGGTTGACAACCTGGAAGACCACCTTGAACTTGTTCTTGAAGCCCTTCATCTTCGGCAGGCGCATGTGGATGGGCATCTGCCCACCCTCGAACGCCGCCGAGATGTTCTTGCGGGCCTTGGAACCCTTGGTACCGCGACCAGCGGTCTTGCCCTTGGAACCCTCACCGCGACCCACACGGGTCTTCGCGGTCTTGGAACCGGGCGCCGGGCGCAGGTGATGCACCTTGATCGTCATTACTCGACCTCCTCGACCTTCACGAGGTGGCTCACAGTGAAGATCATGCCGCGGATCTCGGGCCGGTCCTCCTTGACCACCACGTCGTTGATCCGCTTGAGACCGAGCGAACGCAGCGACTCACGCTGGTTGTGCTTGGTCCCGATACCGGACCGGAGCTGGGTGACCTTCAGGCGTGCCATCAGTGCGCCACCCCCGCACGCGACGCCAGCATGGCGGCCGGCGCGACGTCCTCCACCGGCAGACCACGACGCGCCGCGACCTGCTCGGGGGACTCAAGCCCCTTCAGGGCCGCCACGGTGGCGTGCACGATGTTGATCGGGTTCGACGAACCGAGGCTCTTGGAGAGCACGTCGTGGATCCCAGCGCACTCCAGCACGGCACGCACCGGTCCACCGGCGATGACACCCGTACCGGCCGAGGCCGGCTTGAGCAGCACCACACCAGCGGCGTCCTCACCCGTCACCGGGTGCGGGATCGACTGACCGATCCGCGGGACCTTGAAGAAGTGCTTCTTGGCCTCCTCGACACCCTTGGCGATGGCCGCGGGCACCTCCTTGGCCTTTCCGTAGCCCACGCCGACCGTGCCGTCGCCGTCGCCCACGATCACCAGGGCGGTGAAGCTGAAGCGACGACCACCCTTCACGACCTTGGCGACGCGGTTGATCGCGACGACCCGCTCAAGGTGCGGGGTCTTCTCGACGGGCGCGTTTCCGCGGCCGCCCTCACGGCGGTTGTCGCGGCGACCACCCTCGTTGCCACCGGACCCGCCGCCACGGCGCTGTTGACCTGGCATCAGCAGCCTTCCTTCTCTCTCGTGACGGGGTTGTTAGAACTCGAGCCCGGCTTCGCGGGCGGCGTCGGCAAGCGCGGCGACTCGCCCCGCGTACCGGTTACCGCCGCGGTCGAAGACGACCTTGGAGACGCCGGCGGCCTTGGCCCGCTCGGCGAGCAGCGCGCCCACCTTGCCAGCCAGGGCGCTCTTGTCGCCCTCCGCACCACGCAGCGAGGCGTCCAGGGTCGACGCCGACGCCAGGGTGTGACCCTTGGTGTCGTCGACGACCTGGGCGACCATGTGCCGCAGCGAGCGGGTGACGACCAGGCGCGGACGCTCGGCCGTGCCGCTGACGTTCTTGCGGACGCGGAAGTGTCGACGCGCACGCCCAACGGCGCGCTTGGCGGCGACACCGCGGCGGCGCTTGAGCAGCGTGGCGCTCACTTCTTACCTGCCTTTCCAGCCTTGCGGCGGATGACCTCGCCCTGGTACTTGACGCCCTTGCCCTTGTAGGGCTCCGGCGGGCGGATCTTCCGGATGTTGGCGGCGACCTCACCGACCTGCTGCTTGTCGATGCCAGCCACGTGGAACAGGGTCGGCCGCTCCACCGTGAAGGTGATGCCCGCCGGGGCGGGGACGACCACCGGGTGCGAGAACCCGAGCGCGAACTCGAGGTCCGAACCCTTGGCGGTGACCCGGTAACCGGTGCCGGCGATCTCCAGGCTCTTGCGGTAGCCCTCGGTGACCCCGACGATCATGTTGGCAACCAGCGTACGGCTCAGGCCGTGGAGTTCCTTGGCCTTGCGCTCGTCGTTCGGCCGGTTGACGCTCAGCTCGCCATCCTCGGCCCGCTCGATCGTGATCGGCTCGGCGAGGGTGTGCTGGAGCTGGCCCTTGGGGCCCTTGACCTTGACGGTCTGCCCGTCGATCGTGATGTCGACGCCGGCTGGCACCGGGATCGACTTACGTCCAATTCGCGACATTTCTACCTGTCTCCCGTTACCAGACGAAGGCGAGGACTTCCCCGCCAACACTCCGCTTGCGGGCCTGCCGGTCGGTCAGCAGCCCCTGGGACGTCGAAATGATCGCCACGCCCAGCCCACCGAGCACCCGCGGGAGCCCGTCCGACTTGGCGTACACCCGGAGACCGGGCTTGGACACGCGCTTGATGCCGGCCAGGCTCCGCTCGCGGTTCTGGCCGTACTTCAGCTCGACGACCAGTCGCTTGCCGACGGCGCCCTCCTCGGGCTCCTCGACCGACCAGGTGGCGATGTAACCCTCGGCCTTCAGGACCTCGGCGATGTTCGCCTTGATCTTGGAGTAGGGCATCTTCACCTGATCGTGGTACGCCTGGTTGGCGTTACGCAGACGCGTGAGCATGTCTGCGATCGGGTCGGTCATCGTCATGGATTTCGTCAGCCTTTCTCGCCGGGGTTCCCGGGGCATCAGCCCCGGGCCTACGGCGAAGAGCAATACCTAATCGGTGCAGGAGTTCCCGGCCGACGGCCGGGACGCGGTCGCCCTTACCAGGAAGCCTTGGACACGCCCGGCAGCTCACCACGGTGAGCCATCTCCCGGATGCAGACCCGGCAGAGCCCGAACTTGCGGTAGACCGCCTTCGGACGCCCGCACCGCTGGCAGCGGGTGTACGCGCGAACCGAGAACTTCGGCTTCGCGGCCGCCTTGATGATCAGCGCCTTCTTGGCCATCTCAGTTCTCCTTGAACGGGAAGCCCAGGAGCTTGAGCAGCGCCCGGCCCTCGTCGTCGGTCGTGGCGGTCGTGACCACCGTGATGTCCATGCCCCGCTGGCGATCGATCCGGTCCTGGTCGATCTCGTGGAACACCGACTGCTCGGTCAGACCGAACGTGTAGTTGCCGTGCCCGTCCAGCTTGCGCCCGTCCAGGCCGCGGAAGTCGCGGATACGCGGCAGCGCGATGGAGAGCAGCCGGTCCATGAACTCCCACATCCGGTCGCCGCGAAGGGTGACCTTCGCGCCGATCGGCATGCCCTCGCGGAGCTTGAACTGCGCGATGGACTTGGTCGCCCGCCGCACCTGCGGCTTCTGGCCGGTGATCGTGGCGAGGTCACGGACCGCGCCGTCGATCAGCTTGGCGTCGCGAGCAGCCTCGCCGACACCCATGTTGACGACGATCTTGACCAGCCGCGGCACCTGCATGGGGTTGCCGTAGCTGCGCTGCTCACGCAGCTGGGCCACGATCTCGTTGCGGTACCGCTCCTTGAGGCGCGGCAGGGTCTTTTCGGTAGCCGTGGTCATCACAGGTCCTTACCGGTGCTACGCGCGATGCGGACCTTCTGGCCGTTGTCGTCGATCCGGTAACCGACGCGGGTCGGCTTGCCGTCGGAGTCCAGGACCTGCACGTTCGAGACGTGGATCGGGGCCTCCTGAGTGACGATGCCGCCGGTCTTGGCGCCACGCTGGGTCGTGCTGATGCGGGTGTGCTTCTTGACCCGGTTCACGCCCTCGACCAGGACCTTGTCCTGCCGCGGGTAGGCCTGAATGACCTTGCCCTTGGCACCCTTGTCCTTGCCGGCGATGACGACGACCGTGTCGCCCTTCTTGACCTTCACGGTCACAACACCTCCGGCGCGAGGGAAATAATCTTCATGAACCGCTTGTCCCGCAGCTCCCGGCCCACCGGGCCGAAGATACGGGTTCCACGCGGGTCCCCGCCGTCCTTGATGATGACGGCGGCGTTCTCGTCGAAGCGGATGTACGAGCCGTCCGGACGCCGCCTCTCCTTGGCCGTGCGAACGACGACAGCCTTGACGACGTCGCCCTTCTTCACACCGGCACCCGGGATCGCGTCCTTGACCGTGGCCACGATGACGTCGCCGATACTCGCGTAGCGCCGACCCGAGCCGCCGAGAACCCGGATGCACAGGATCTCCCGAGCACCCGTGTTGTCGGCGACGCGCAGTCGCGACTCCTGCTGAATCACGTCTATCTCCTATGTCTGCCGGTTCTCCGGCCGCCGTAGCGGCCGGAGCCTGGCGGAACCTACGCCCGACGCAACGCCGGGCGAGCTCGAGCCTTCGCTACTTGGCCTTTTCCAGGATCTCCACGATCCGCCAACGCTTGGTGGCGCTCAGCGGCCGGGTCTCCATGATGAGAACCCGGTCACCGGTGCCAGCGGCGTTCTGCTCGTCGTGCACCTTCAGCTTGGCCGTACGGCGCATGATCTTGCCGTACAGCGCGTGCCGAACCCGGTCCTCGACCTCGACAACGACGGTCTTGTCCATCTTGTCGCTGATCACCAGGCCCTCGCGGACCTTGCGGCGCGACCGCGCGGCGGCGGTGGCGGTCTCTTCGGTCATGATGCAGTCACCTCAGTCGGCGCGGCCGAGAGCCCCAGCTCGCGCTCACGCATGATCGTGTAGATCCGGGCGATCTCCCGACGGATGACCTGCAACCGCCGGTTGTTGTCAAGCTGCCCGGTTGCGGCCTGCACGCGGAGGTTGAACAGCTCCGCCTTGGCCTCCCGCAGCTTCGTGACCAGCTCCTCTTCGGAGAGCTCACGCAGCTCGGTCGCCTTAACGCCCGCTGCCATCAGGATTCACCCACTTCGCGCGTAACAATGCGGCACTTCATCGGGAGCTTGTGGATCGCGCGACGCATGGCCTCTCGCGCGGTCTGCTCGTTGGGGAAGGACATCTCGAAGAGAACCCGCCCCGGCTTGACGTTGGCAACCCACCACTCGGGCGAGCCCTTACCGGAACCCATCCGGGTCTCGGCAGGCTTCTTGGTGAGGGCCTGGTCCGGGAAGATCGTGATCCAGACCTTGCCACCACGCTTGATGTGGCGAGTCATCGCGATACGTGCCGACTCGATCTGCCGGTTCGTCACGTACGCCGGCTCGAGAGCCTGGATCCCGAACTCGCCGAACACCACCCGGTTACCACCCTTGGACGCGCCACTGCGGTCCGGGTGGTGCGGCTTGCGGAAGCCCTTCGGGGGCTTGCGCGGCATCAGCATCTGTCAGCCCTCCTGCTGCGTTTCTGCCGGAGCAGCAGTGGCGGCGACAGCTGCGCTGTCGACCGGCTCGCCGCTCGGCGTCTCGGCCTGCTGCGCGATGGTGGTCGCAGCAGCCCGACCGGCCTCGGTGCCACCAGCCGTGGTGCCGGACGAACCCGACCGGCCACGGCGCGGACGCTCGGGACGGTCGCCGCGCTCACCACGACGCGGGCGGGACGGACCGGCCTCGGCCGGAGCTTCCCGGCCCGGGACGGCGTCGCCCTTGTAGATCCAGACCTTCACACCGATCCGACCGAACGTGGTACGGGCCTCGAAGAAGCCGTACTCGATGTTGGCCCGCAGCGTGTGCAGCGGAACCCGGCCCTCACGGTAGAACTCGGTCCGGCTCATCTCGGCGCCGCCGAGGCGACCCGAGACCTGAACCCGGATGCCCTTGCAGACCGGGTTCTTCATCGCCGACTGCATGGCCTTGCGCATCGCCCGACGGAAGCTGACCCGGCTGGACAGCTGCTCGGCCACGCCCTGCGCGACCAGCTGAGCGTCCGACTCGGGGTTCTTCACCTCGATGATGTTCAGCTGAACCTGCTTGCCGGTGAGCTTCTCAAGCTCGCCGCGGATCCGGTCGGCCTCCGCACCCTTACGGCCGATGACGATGCCCGGCCGGGCGGTGTGGATGTCGACCCGGACCCGGTCGCGGGTGCGCTCGATGTCGACCTTGGAAATCCCGGCACGCTCGAGGCCCTTGGACATCATGCGGCGGATCTTGACATCCTCGCCGATGTAGTCCTTGTAGAGCTTGTCCGCGAACCAGCGGGACTTCCAGTCGGTCGAGATGCCGAGCCGGAACCCAGTGGGGTGAACCTTCTGACCCATTACTCGGCGTCCTCCGTCTTGCTCTGCGCTTCGGCCGGTGCGGCCTCCGTGGCCGGGGCGGCCTTCTTCGCCGCGGCCTTCCTCGGCGCTGCCGGCGCGACCGCTTCGACCGCCACAGTGATGTGGCAGGTGCGCTTGCGGATTCGGTACGCCCGACCCTGCGCCCGCGGCTGGAACCGCTTCATCGTCGGGCCCTCGTCCACGAAGGCCTCGCTGACGAGCAGCGCGTCGGGGTCCAGCCGCTCGTTGTTCTCCGCGTTGGCGATCGCGCTAGCGAGCACCTTGTACACCTGCTCGCTCGCAGCCTGCGGCGCGAACTGCAGCACCGTGAGCGCCTCCTTCGCGGGCAGGCCGCGGACGAGGTTGACCACCCGGCGCGCCTTCATCGGCGAGATGCGCACGTGCCGCGCAACCGCCCGCGCGCCCGGAAGCACCGGAGCGTCGCCCTTTCCTGGCATCGCTGTAACCCCTTGTTCCCTCTATCCGTATGCCCGCGGCGTCAGCGCCGACGGCTCTTCCGGTCGTCCTTCTCGTGACCCTTGAAAGTGCGGGTCAGCGCGAACTCGCCGAGCTTGTGCCCGACCATCGCCTCGGTCACGAACACCGGGACGTGCTTGCGTCCGTCATGCACGGCGATCGTGTGCCCCAGCATCTCGGGGATGATCGTCGAGCGCCGCGACCAGGTCTTGATCACGTTCTTGGAGCCCTTGTCGTTCTGAACTTCCACCTTCTTGAGCAGGTGGTCGTCTACGAACGGGCCCTTCTTCAGGCTGCGAGGCATGTCTTATCTCCCTCAGCCGCGCTTACGCGTGGCGTAGCGGCGGCGGACGATCAGCCGGTCACTCGGCTGGCCCTTACGGCGGGTGCGGCCCTCGGGCTTACCCTGCGGGTTGACCGGGTGGCGACCACCGGAGGTCTTACCCTCACCACCACCGTGCGGGTGGTCGACCGGGTTCATGGCGACACCACGGACGGTCGGGCGCTTGCCCTTCCACCGCATCCGGCCGGCCTTGCCCCAGTTGATGTTCGACTGATCGGCGTTGCCGATCTCGCCGACGCTGGCGCGGCAGCGCACGTCCACCCGCCGGATCTCGCCGGACGGCATACGCAGGGTCGCGTACGCGCCCTCGCGGCCGAGCAGCTGGATGCCGACGCCGGCGGAACGGGCCAGCTTGGCCCCGCCACCCGGACGCAGCTCCACGTTGTGGATCGTGGTACCGACCGGGATGTTGCGCAGCGGCAGGTTGTTACCCGGCTTGATGTCGGCGCCCGGGCCGGACTCGACACGGTCGCCCTGCTTCATGTCCTTCGGCGCGAGGATGTACCGCTTCTCGCCGTCGGCGTAGTGCAGCAGCGCGATGCGCGCCGTGCGGTTCGGGTCGTACTCGATGTGAGCGACCTTCGCCGGCACGCCGTCCTTGTCGACCCGCTTGAAGTCGATCAGACGGTACTGACGCTTGTGACCGCCGCCGTGGTGCCGCGTGGTGATCCGGCCGTGGGCGTTACGCCCGCCCTTCTTCGGCAACGGAGCCAGCAGCGACTTTTCCGGCGTGGACCGGGTGATCTCGGCGAAGTCAGCGACACTCGAGCCACGTCGGCCCGGCGTCGTCGGCTTGTACTTACGGATAGCCATTGTCTACACCCCTCAGCTGACCGGGCCGCCGAAGGCCTCGATACGGTCACCGTCAGCCAGCTTCACGATCGCCCGCTTGGTCGCCTTGCGCTGACCGAAGCCGGTCTTGGTGCGCTTGCGCTTACCCTGGCGGTTGAGCGTGTTGACCGTCAGGACGCGGACGTTGAAGATCTGCTGGATAGCGATCTTGATCTCGGTCTTGTTCGCGTCCGGGTGCACCAGGAAGGTGTACCAGTTCCGGTTCAGCTCGCTGTAGCTCTTCTCCGAGACGACCGGCGCCACGATGATGTCGCGCGGGTCGGCGATGGTGCTCACTTGCCACCCTCCTCGGTGGTCTCGGCGGGCACGCCCAGGAACTCGTCCAGGGCGTCCTTGGTGAAGACCACGTCGTCGGCCACCAGCACGTCGTACGTGTTCAGCTGGCCGGACTCGATCAGGTGCACGCGCGGCTCGTTGCGCAGCGACACCCAGTTCAGCTCGTCGGTGCTGCTCAGCACGACCAGGACCCGACGGGCCTCGGTGAGCTTGGTCAGCGTGGCCAGGGCCGCCTTGGTCGACGGCTTCTCGCCCGAGACGAACGCCTCGACGACGTGCACCTGCCCGGCGCGGGCCCGGTCGGAGAGGGCACCCCGCAGAGCGGCGGCCTTCATCTTCTTCGGGGTCCGCTGGCTGTAGTCGCGCGGCACGGGACCGTGCACGACGCCACCGCCGGCGAACTGCGGCGCGCGGATCGAGCCCTGCCGGGCGCGACCGGTGCCCTTCTGCTTGTACGGCTTCTTGCCGCCACCGGCGACCTCGCCGCGGGTCTTGGCCTTGTGCGTGCCCTGTCGGGCCGCCGCGAGCTGGGCCACCACGACCTGGTGCATCAGCGCGACGTTGGCCTGCACGTCGAAGATGTCCTCCGGCAGCTCCACGGAGCCGCTGGTGGTGCCTTCGACGGTGCGCACGTCAACGGTGGTCACTTGGCCGCACCGCCCTTCTTCACCTTGCTCTTGGCCGCGGTACGGACCAGAACGAGCGCGCCCTTGGGACCAGGAATGGCACCCCGGACGAGCAGCAGGTTGTTCTCGGTGTCGACCGCCTGGACGGTGAGGTTCTGCACGGTGTACCGAACGCCACCCATACGGCCGGCCATCCGGGTGCCCTTGAAGACACGACCCGGAGTGGCGCAGGCGCCGATGGAGCCGGGCGAGCGGTGCTTGCGCTCGACGCCGTGACCGGCGCCCAGGCCGTGGAAGCCGTGCCGCTTCATCGGGCCGGCGTAGCCCTTGCCCTTGGTCTTGCCGGTGACGTCGATGGTGACGCCAGCCGGGAACTCCTCGACAGTGACTTCCTGGCCGAGCGAGTATTCCCCAGCGTCAGTGGTGCGCAGCTCGACGATGTGCCGGCGCGGCGCCACGTCCGCCTTGGCGTAGTGCCCGCTGATCGGCTTCTTGACCTTGCGCGGGTCGATGGTGCCGTACGCGAGCTGGACCGCGGAGTAACCGTCCTTCTCGGCGCTACGAACCTGGCTGATGACGCACGGGCCGGCCTCGACCACGGTCACGGGAACAACACGGTTGTTCTCCCAGACCTGGGTCATGCCGAGCTTGGCGCCCAGGATCCCCTTGACTTGCCTGTCCATTTGTCCGGTCCCTACAGCTTGATCTCGATGTCGACGCCAGCCGGCAGGTCGAGGCGCATGAGCGAGTCGACCGTCTTCGGGGTCGGGTCGATGATGTCGATCAGCCGCTTGTGCGTGCGCATCTCGAAGTGCTCGCGCGAGTCCTTGTACTTGTGCGGCGAGCGGATAACGCAGAAACGGTTGATCTCCGTGGGCAGCGGCACCGGGCCCGCGACCTGCGCCCCGGTGCGCGTCACCGTCTCGACGATCTTCCGAGCCGAGGAGTCGACGACCTCGTGGTCATAGGCCTTGAGCCGGATGCGGATCTTCTGTCCCGCCATGGTGGCTTCTGTTCCTTCTCTCGATGCCGCTGTGTTGCGGGCGCCTGTACCGGCTGGCACAGGCCCACTTCGCCGACCCCCGCGGTCGGGCGTGTCGCGCCCTCGGGCCGAGCTCCGCCCCTAGGTACCGGAGTGGTGCTGACCGCACGGGGGGTCAAGGCGCCGATCGCATTACCGCGACCTGAACGCCGTGCGAGGGTGGTTGGCGACTGGGCCGCCAACCACCCTACGCTCGACTGCCTCGCCACCCGGAGGTTCAGCGAAAGCCGAACACAGGCGACGAACTGTCGTTACGCAACCTGACTAGTATGCCGCACGACCGGCGGCGGGTCTAATCGGGGTTACCTAGTTCACTTGTTAATCTTGGTGACGAACCCGGCGCCGACGGTGCGGCCACCCTCGCGGATCGCGAACTTGAGGTTCTCCTCCATGGCGATGGGCTGGATCAGCTTCACCGACATGGACGTGTTGTCACCCGGCATGACCATCTCGGTGCCCTCGGGGAGGGTGACGACACCGGTGACGTCAGTGGTCCGGAAGTAGAACTGCGGGCGGTAGTTCTGGAAGAACGGGGTGTGACGGCCACCCTCCTCCTTGGAGAGGATGTAGACCGTCGCCTCGAACTCCGTGTGCGGGGTGTTCGAGCCCGGCTTCACGACGACCATGCCGCGCTCGACCTCGTCGCGCTTGGTACCACGCAGCAGCAGGCCGACGTTCTCGCCTGCGCGGGCGTCGTCAAGGGTCTTCCGGAACATCTCGATCGCGGTGACCTTGGTCTTGAAGCTCTTCTCCTTGATACCGACGAGCTCGACATCCTCGTTCGGCAGGAGAACGCCGCGCTCCACGCGACCGGTGACGACGGTGCCACGACCAGTGATCGTGAAGACGTCCTCAACCGGCATCAGGAACGGCTTGTCAACCTCGCGCTCCGGCTGCGGGATCGAGGTGTCGACAGCGGTCATCAGGTCCAGCAGCTTGCCGGTCCACTCGGGGTCACCCTCGAGGGCCTTCAGCGCCGAAACCCGAACGACCGGCAGGTCGTCACCCGGGTACTCCTGCGAGGAGAGCAGCTCACGGACCTCGAGCTCGACGAGCTCCAGGAGCTCCTCGTCATCGACCATGTCGCTCTTGTTGAGCGCCACGACGATGTACGGCACACCGACCTGACGGGCCAGCAGCACGTGCTCGCGGGTCTGCGGCATCGGGCCGTCGGTCGCCGCGACCACCAGGATCGCGCCGTCCATCTGCGCGGCACCGGTGATCATGTTCTTGATGTAGTCGGCGTGCCCAGGGCAGTCGACGTGCGCGTAGTGCCGCGACTCGGTCTGGTACTCGACGTGCGCGATCGAGATCGTGATGCCGCGGGCCTTCTCCTCCGGCGCCTTGTCGATCTCGTCGAACGGCGTGTAGGGGTTCAGGTCCGGGTACTGGTCGTGCAGGACCTTGGTGATGGCCGCCGTCAGCGTCGTCTTACCGTGGTCGATGTGACCAATGGTGCCGATGTTGACGTGCGGCTTAGTCCGCTCGAACTTAGCCTTCGCCACTGGTGTCCTCCTGTGGACTTCTTGGTTCGTACGCCCGGCGCGCCGGTCGGCGCTTAGGACTCTGTCGACAGCCTTTCCGGCCTGAAGGCCGGAGAGCCTTTGTGGGTTCTGCGGCGATGAAGCCTACAGGCCCGGTCTCACGCGATCCGATCGTGGTGGTCGCGGGCGGGTGAAACCTCCCGCGACCAACCACGAATCACCTGCTCAGGGCGTTACTCGCCCGTTGCCTTGGCGATGATCTCCTTCGCGACGCTCTGCGGAACCTCGGCGTAGGAGTCGAACTGCATGCTGTAGCTAGCCCGGCCCTGGGTCTTCGACCGCAGGTCGCCGACGTAGCCGAACATCTCCGACAACGGCACCAGGGCCCGGACGATGCGGGCGCCGCTGCGCTCCTCCATCGCCTGGATGATGCCGCGGCGGGAGTTGAGGTCACCGATGACGTCACCCATGTTCTCCTCAGGAGTGGTGACTTCAACGGCCATCATCGGCTCGAGCAGTGCCGGATCGGCCTTGCGGGCCGCGTCCTTCATCACCATCGAGCCGGCGATCTTGAATGCCATTTCCGACGAGTCGACCTCGTGGTACTGGCCGTCCAGCAGGGTCAGCTTCACGCCGACCAGCGGGAAGCCCGCCAGGATGCCGTACTGCAGCGCGTCCTGCGCACCGGCGTCCACCGAGGGGATGAACTCCCGGGGGATGCGGCCGCCGCTGACGGCGTTGGCGAACTCGTAGGTCGGCGAGTCGTTGTCCAGCGGAAGCGGCTCGACGCTCACGATCACGCGGGCGTACTGGCCGGAACCACCGGTCTGCTTCTTGTGGGTGTACTCGACCTTCTCCACCTTGCGGCGGATGGTCTCGCGGTACGCCACCTGCGGCTTGCCGACGTTCGCCTCGACGTTGAACTCGCGGCGCATCCGGTCGACCAGGATGTCCAGGTGAAGCTCACCCATGCCGGAGATGACCGTCTGACCGGTCTCCTCGTCCAGCTGGACGCGGAAGGTCGGGTCCTCCTCGGCCAGGCGCTGGATGGCGGTACCCAGCTTCTCCTGGTCGGACTTGGTCTTCGGCTCGATCGCCACCGAGATGACCGGCTCCGGGAAGGTCATCGACTCCAGGATCACCGGGTTCGCCGGGTCGGAGAGAGTGTCGCCGGTGGTGGTCTGCTTGAGACCCTGCACGGCGATGATGTCGCCGGCCTGCGCCGACGGACGCTCTTCCCGCTTGTTGGCGTGCATCTGGTAGATCTTGCCGATGCGCTCCTTGCGGTCCTTGGTGGAGTTGACCACCTGGGAACCGGAATCGAGCGTGCCGGAGTAGACCCGCACGTAGGTGAGCTTGCCCAGGTGCTTGTCCGTCTGGATCTTGAAGGCCAGGCCGGAGAAGGGCTCCGAGTTGGACGGCTTACGCAGCAGCGGGGTCTCGCCGTCGGTGGCCGTACCCTCGATCGCCGGAACGTCCAGCGGCGACGGCAGGAAGTCGACCACGGCGTCGAGCATGGGCTGAACGCCCTTGTTCTTGAACGCCGAGCCGCAGAGCACCGGGTTGGCCTTGCCGGCGATCGTGGCACGCCGGATGGCGGCCTTGATCTCCTCGGCGGGGATCTCCTCGCCCTCCAGGTACTTCTCCATCACCGCGTCGTCGACGTCGGCGAGGGTCTCCATCAGCTTCTCGCGCCACTCGGCTGCGGAGTCGGCCAGCTCGGCCGGGATCTCCTCAACCGCGTAGTCCTCACCCTTCTGGGTCTCCCCGCGCCAGGTGAGCGCGCGCATGCCGATCAGGTCGACGACACCGATGTGGTCACCCTCGAGCCCGATCGGGATCTGGAGCACCAGCGGGGTGGCGTTCAACCGGTCGATCATCATCTGCACGCAGCGGAAGAAGTCGGCGCCGGTCCGGTCGAGCTTGTTGACGAAGCACATACGCGGGACGTTGTACTTGTCGGCCTGCCGCCAGACGTTCTCCGTCTGCGGTTCCACGCCGGCGACACCGTCGTAAACCGCTACCGCACCGTCCAGGACCCGCAGCGACCGCTCGACCTCGACCGTGAAGTCGACGTGGCCAGGCGTGTCGATGATCTGGATCGTGTGGTCTTTCCACTCACACTTGGTAGCAGCGGAGGTGATGGTGATACCACGCTCCTGCTCCTGCTCCATCCAGTCCATGACGGCAGCGCCCTCGTGGACCTCACCGATCTTGTACGTGATGCCGGTGTAGAACAGGATTCGCTCGGTGGTCGTGGTCTTACCGGCATCGATGTGCGCCATGATGCCGATGTTGCGTACCTTGGCGAGCGCGTCTGCGGCGGCCACTTCAATCCCTACTTATCGTCGTCTCGACTCAACTGGTGGCGGTTCCGGCGCCCGGAGGCGCCGGAACCAGGGTGTTACCAGCGGTAGTGCGCGAAGGCCTTGTTCGACTCGGCCATCTTGTGCGTGTCCTCGCGCCGCTTGACGGCGGCACCGAGGCCGTTGCTCGCGTCCAGCAGCTCGTTCATCAGCCGCTCGACCATGGTCTTCTCGCGCCGGGCGCGGGAGTACGTGACCAGCCAGCGCAGGCCCAGGGTGGTCGCCCGGGTCGGACGGACCTCGACCGGAACCTGGTAGGTGGCGCCACCGACACGACGGCTGCGCACCTCGAGGGTCGGCTTGACGTTGTCCATCGCCCGCTTGAGGGTGACGACCGGGTCGGTGCCGGACTTCTCGCGGCAGCCCTCGAGGGCCGCGTACACGATGGACTCGGCGAGCTGACGCTTGCCGCGGAGCAGGATCTTGTTCACGAGCTGGGTGACCAGCGGCGAGTTGTACACCGGGTCAGCGACCAGTGGCCGCCGCGGAGCGGGTCCCTTACGCGGCATGTCAGCTCTTCTCCTTCTTCGCGCCGTAACGGCTGCGCGCCTGCTTGCGGTTGCGGACACCCTGGGTGTCCAGCGAGCCGCGAACGATCTTGTAACGCACGCCGGGGAGGTCCTTCACCCGGCCGCCGCGAACGAGCACGATCGAGTGCTCCTGCAGGTTGTGACCGACGCCGGGGATGTAGGCGGTCACCTCGATCTGGCTGCTGAGCTTCACGCGAGCGACCTTGCGCAGCGCCGAGTTCGGCTTCTTCGGGGTGGTGGTGTACACGCGAGTGCACACGCCGCGCCGCTGAGGGGAACCCTTCAGCGCCGGGGTCTTGGTCTTGGTCGTCTTCGCCTGGCGGCCCTTTCGGACCAGCTGCTGGATCGTGGGCACCGGGTTTCTCCGCTCCCTTCGGCCGCATCGCGGCCGCGCCGTCTGCTCGTTAGCCGGCCTGATGACCGGCTCTCCTACATTCCGACCAGGGTCGCCTTGCGGAGACCCCGGCACCCGCGGTCGGGCGTGTCGCCCTCATCACGGCCCAGTTGCGACGCTTTCGCGTGCGTACCGGGTTTGGTCACCGGCGCGCGGGTCGCCCCGCCCCGGATCTTTGGCTTGTCGTGCCGCCGTCCGTAAGCCGGAAACAGCGCACGCACGAGTTGCCCGGGCATGCCCGGGCACAAGGGGAAAGAGTACCTACCACAACCGCCCAGGTCAAAACGGAATGGCCCGGCGACCGTCTCACAACCGCCAGCCGGATCTCGTCCTGCCCCGTCGCCCGCGATGGGCACCTACGAATACAAGTGTACCGGCTTCCCCGCGGAAGCACCCATCGCCCCCGGGGTGACCGGAACCCTTCCGCGGATAACCCCCGTCAGGTGCCGGATCTCTCGGTGTGACCCTCACGTCAGGGCGAGAAGCAGGGCAAGACCCAGGCCCAGCAGGCTGAGCAGCGCCCCCGCCGCGCCGCAGCTGATGCCGGCCATTGCCAGCCCGCGGCCGGTGAACTGGACCGCGGAGGGCGCAGTCGGCCGCCGGATCTGCCGCCGGGCGAGCAGCCCGATGACGACCGCCGCCCCGCCGGCCAGCACACCCAGCGCGGCGAACGCCCCGGAGGCCCAGGCCCCGCCGTCGTTAGTGAAGGCCACTCCGAAGCAGATCACCAGCAGTGAGACCAGGAGGGAGGCGATCCCCGCCACCAGCGCCCCGATGGCCAGCCCGGAGGTGACCGGTGCCACGTCCAGATGCACGACGCCGAACGGCGTACCCGAAACCGCCTCCACCCGCTTCGGGGGCCGGCGTTGGTCGTCAGTGGGCGGCGGTACCGAACGCCCCGGCGTGCCACCCCACCCTGGGCCGTGCCCTGCCGGCGGCGGACCCCAGCCGGGCGGCGCCCCCGGTCCGGACGAAGGCGGACCCCAGCCGTACGGCCCAGCCGGCCCAGACGAGGACGGACCCCACCCAGGCGGCACACTCGGCGCAGCCGACGACGGACCCCACCCAGGCGGCCCAGCCGGCGCAGACGACGGCGGGACCCAGCCGTACGGGACTCCCGAACCAGCCGCCGGCGGGCCCCAGCCGGGCGGCACCCCCGGCCCGGAGGTCGGCGGGCCCCAGCCCTGCGGCTGGGTGGCGCCGGGGGTCGCGGTCGGGCCCCAGCCGTTCGGACCCCAACCGGGGGGCGGCGCCGCAGGGGGTGGCGGGCCCGGAGTGGACACCGGTGGGTGTGGCTCGCCGCTCGGACCGGGTCGCGCCCAGTCGCTCGGCTCGGCTGGCGGAGCCGGCGGGTCCGGCTGACCGGCCGGTTCGTCCGCAGGGGGCCGCGCCGGTTCCGTCACGAGGTCCTCCTGTCGAAAGGCCGCCGCCGCCACACGGCGGACATCGGCCAGGCTACCGCCGCGAGCACCGCCGCCCGCGCCGGGCGCGGTCACCGGTGGCTCAGTCCATGTTCGCCGGGTAGTCGTGGCCGAACGGGGCACCGGCCAACCGGACCACCCCGATGACCACAGCGGCCACCACACTGACAGCGACCAGCACCAGGCCGGTCCAGGCCATCCACTCCCCCCGCCGCAGCCAGATGCCGCCGGTCAGGAAACCCCCCGAGGCGTACGCCTCCCGGCGCGCCTGCCGAGCCAGTTGCAGGGCCACAGTGGCTGGCACCACGCCACCGATGAACAGCCCGGTCAACATGCCGAGCAGGCCCAGCGCGAAGACCGCCCGTGCCTTCGAGGCTCGGGCCGGGTCCGGGTCCAGCGGGTGGCGCACGCCCTGCGGGGCGACGGACACCTGCCCGGGTGCTGTCGTCATCCCCCCATCATGCCGAACCCGGCCCAGGGGTGGGTGGGCACGGACACGACGAGGCCCCCGGCTTTCACACGACGAGGCCCCCGGTGAAAGC
>NZ_JBEZGJ010000076.1:0-32743 GCF_040649965.1 Micromonospora sp. NPDC048843 | reverse complement strand
GCCACGCGGCTCATCGAGACGGCCGCCAAGCCGTCGGCGTCGGCCACGCGTACGGCGGCGGGCCAGGAAGGCGCCCGCGTCCGCCACCCCGACGACACCGTGGGTGGACGCCGCCGTCCGGCCCGGCTCGGCGGTGCCCGGTCGGGTCACGCCACACCGCCCTGCGGCGCGTACGTGAGCAGGAAGTCCCGTTCCTCGGTGGTGATCCGCCGGGGCACCTGGCGGGTCAGGTCGAACGGCACCAGCACCGAACGGGCACGGCTGGCCAGCACCTCACCGTCGTACAACTCGTAGGCGACGGTGAACCGGGAGGCCCGGATCTCCTCCACCCACAGCTCGATCCGGACCGTGGGTGCCGCCTCCGCGGTGGCCCGGCCGAGCGCGTAGTCGACCGGGCGCAGGTAGTCGACCTCGTGCCGGCGGATCACCACACCGTCGGCGAACGAGCCGACGCCCCAGGCCCGGCCCCCGGCGAACATCAACGCCACCCGCGCCTCCTCGTACAGCGTGAGGAAGCGCGAGTTGTTGACGTGGCCGTACGCGTCCAGGTCGGACCAGCGCAGGGTGCAGTGGTAGACGAAGCGGTCAGACACCTTCTCGGCCGGTCAGTCGCGGGTCAGCTTGCGGTAGGTCACCCGGTGCGGCCGGGCAGCCTCCGCGCCGAGGCGGTCGATCTTGTTCTTCTCGTACGCCTCGAAGTTGCCCTCGAACCAGAACCACCGGGTCGGGTCCTGGTCGTCGCCCTCCCAGGCCAGGATGTGCGTGGCGACGCGGTCCAGGAACATCCGGTCGTGCGAGATGACCACGGCGCAGCCGGGGAACTCCAGCAGTGCGTTCTCCAGGCTGGACAGCGTCTCCACGTCCAGGTCGTTCGTCGGCTCGTCGAGCAGGATGACGTTGCCGCCGATCTTCAGGGTCAGCGCCAGGTTGAGCCGGTTGCGCTCACCGCCGGAGAGCACCTTCGTCGGCTTCTGCTGGTCCGGTCCCTTGAAGCCGAATGCGGCGATGTACGCCCGTGACGGCATCTCGACCTTGCCCACCATCAGGTAGTCCAGCCCGTCGGAGACGACCTCCCAGACGGTCTTGTCGCCGTTGAGGCCTTCGCGGTTCTGGTCGACGTACGACAGCGAGACGGTGGGGCCGACCCGGACCTGCCCGCCGGTCGGCTCTTCCAGCCCGACGATGGTCTTGAACAGGGTGGTCTTGCCGACGCCGTTGGGGCCGATGATGCCGACGATGCCGTTGCGCGGCAGCGAGAACGACAGGTTGTCGATCAACAGCCGGTCGCCGAAGCCCTTGCTGAGGTTGACCGCCTCGATCACCGTGCTGCCCAGGCGCGGGCCCGGCGGGATCTGGATCTCCTCGAAGTCGAGCTTGCGGGTCTTCTCCGCCTCGTTGGCCATCTCGTCGTACCGGTCCAGGCGGGCCTTGGACTTGGTCTGCCGGGCCTTGGCGTTGGAGCGGACCCACTCCAGCTCCTCGGTGAGGCGCTTCTTCATCTTGGCGTCGCGGCGACCCTCGACGGCCAGGCGAGCGGCCTTCTTCTCCAGGTAGGTGGAGTAGTTGCCCTCGTAGCCGATGGCCCGGCCGCGGTCGAGCTCCAGGATCCAGCCGGCCACGTTGTCGAGGAAGTACCGGTCGTGGGTGATCGCCATGACGGTGCCGGCGTACTTGGCGAGGTGCTGCTCCAGCCAGGAGACGCTCTCCGCGTCCAGGTGGTTGGTGGGCTCGTCGAGCAACAGCAGGTCGGGCGCCTCCAGCAGCAGCTTGCAGAGCGCCACTCGGCGACGCTCTCCACCGGAGAGCTGGGTCACGTCGGCGTCCGGCGGCGGGCAGCGCAGCGCGTCCATGGCCAGTTCGAGCTTGGAGTCGACGTCCCAGGCGTCGAGATGGTCGAGCTCCTCCTGGAGCTTGCCCATCTCCTCCATCAGCTCGTCGGAGTAGTCGGTGGCCATCTGCTCGGCGATCTTGTTGAACCGCTCCAGCTTGGCCTTGGTCTCGGCGACCGCCTCCTCGACGTTGCCGAGCACGGTCTTGGCCTCGTTGAGCGGGGGCTCCTGGGCGAGCATGCCGACGGTGTAGCCGGGCATGAGTCGGGCCTCGCCGTTGCTCGGCTTGTCCAACCCTGCCATGATCTTGAGGAGGCTGGACTTACCGGCGCCGTTCGGACCGAGCACACCGATCTTGGCTCCTGGCAGGAAGCTCAACGTCACGTTGTCGAGCACGACCTTGTCGCCGTGCGCCTTGCGCGCCTTTTCCAGAACGTAGATGTACTGGGCCACGGTGCGGGCTACCTCCGTCGGTTGCTGTCGCTGATCGGCGGCGCGGCGCGGGCTGCGAGGACCGCCCGCCGCCGCCGGCCGGGAGCCGGCCGCGCGCACGCCATCGTCAATCCTGACAGGTACGGCGCGCTTCGCCCACATCACCCCGCCCCAGGGGTACGCGAGCGCGCCTCCTTGCCAGAGCCGGTAAGGCAAATTACGGTTTCGGTATGACCAAGAAGATCACCATCAGCCTGCCCGATGAGCTTGCCGACAGGCTGGCCGACGAGCCGAACGCCTCCGCCTATGTCGCTGAGTCTCTGCGGCGGAGGGTGGCCGGGGAGAAGACGCGGGAGATCCTCCGGCGGGTGGGTTTTGAGATCACCGACGAGGGCGTCGCGCGGGTACACGCCGAGATGGAGCAGTTGCGGGCGAGCATCACGCCCGAACTGCGCGAACAGGCAGCCCAGCTCCAGGCGGAGGTCTTGGCGGCACGCGCGAGAGCCACCCGGTGACGGGCTACGGCTTGGCGCTGGATGCGACCGCCCTGCTGGCATATTCCTCGTCCGAACGGGATGTCGGACACCGCATCGCGGAAGCCGCCGACTATGGCGTGCACGTGCTGGTGCCGGCACTCTGCCTCGTCCGTGCGCACCAGGAGGCCACTCCCGATCAGTGGGAGATGCTCGAAGTACTCGCCGCGTTGCCGCACATCCGGGTAACACCTGTCGAGCCGAACATGTGCTCGTTTCTCGGCGGATGGTCGCGCCGGATGACCGGACACACGGACCTAGCTCAGTTGGCGATGGACGCCGCCGCCCACCCCCTCGTGCCGATCATGACGGACCGGCGGGAGCTGCTCGGCGAGGTGCTGCCCAAGGAATGGCCGATCATCGACCTCTGACCTGCGGGCTGTCGACAAGATCACCTTTAGGATTCGGTCGCACCGAGGCGGGTAGGAGACTCCGGCACGGGGCACAAGACGCCGCAGCTACGCTCAGTACGCTCATCGCGGTGGACCCGTCAGTACCCGGAGGTGGCCGATCGTGACCGTCCGTAGCTCCTTTGTCGTAGTGGCGAACCGTCTGCCGGTCGACGAGGTGAGCACACCCGAGGGCCGGCAGTGGCGACGCAGCCCTGGCGGGCTGGTCACCGCGCTGCATCCCGTACTCGCCGAACACAAGGGCACCTGGGTCGGCTGGGCCGGTGGCACCGGCGCGGCCCCCGAGCCGTTCGACCTGGAGGGGATCCGGCTGCACCCGGTCCCGCTCAGCGCCGAGGAGTTGGAGCGCTACTACGAGGGCCAGTCCAACGCGACGATCTGGCCGCTCTACCACGACGCGGTGGAGACGCCGGCCTACAAGCGCCGGTGGCGGGAGGCGTACCGCCTGGTCAACGCCCGGTTCGCGGAGGCCGCAGCCGACGTGGCGGCCGAGGGCGCGACGGTCTGGGTGCAGGACTACCAGCTCCAGTTGGTGCCGGCGATGCTCCGTGAACTCCGCCCGGACCTGCGGATCGGGTTCTTCCTGCACATCCCGTTCCCGCCGATCGAGCTGTTCATGCAGATGCCGTTCCGTACCGAGATCCTGCGCGGTCTGCTCGGTGCCGACCTGGTCGGTTTCCAGCAGCGGCTGGCCGCGCAGAACTTCGTCCGGCTGGCCCGGCACCTGCTCGGGCTGCGCTACGAGGGGCAGATGATCCAGGTCGACGGTCGGCAGGTGAAGGCGGGCGCCTTCCCCATCTCGATCGACACCCAGGAGATGGAACGGATGGCCGCCGATCCGGCGATCCAGGCCCGGGCCAAGCAGATTCGCGCCGAGTTGGGCGATCCGAAGACGATAATCCTGGGCGTGGACCGGCTGGATTACACAAAGGGCATCGAGTTGCGGCTCAAGGCCTTCCGGGAGCTGCTGGCTGACGGAAAGTTGACAGTTCCCGACGCGGTCATGGTTCAGGTCGCCACACCCAGCCGCGAGCGCGTGGAGCACTACCAGGCACTACGGGTGAAGGTGGAGCGCGAGGTCGGCCGGATCAACGGCGAGTTCGGCAGGGTCGGCGTGCCGGCGGTCCATTACCTCCATCAGTCGTACAGTCGCAGTGAGCTGGCGGCGATGTACGTTGCTGCCGACGTGATGATGGTGACCCCGCTGCGAGACGGAATGAACCTCGTGGCGAAGGAATACGTAGCATCACGTGCCGACCAGGGTGGCGCGCTCGTACTCAGTGAGTTCGCCGGTGCCGCCACCGAGCTTCGCCAGGCATTTTTGTGTAACCCGCACGACCCGGACGCGGTCAAGGACGCCCTCCTCCGGGCAGTGCACGTGGAGAAAACCGAGGCACGCCGCCGGATGCGGACAATGCAACGTCACCTGCGTACCCACGACGTGGGCCACTGGGCCAAGTCTTTCCTCTCGGAGCTCGGAGTTCCCGAGGCGGAGGCCGAGTGAACACGTCCGTCAACGATGGGGCGGCAAACGCCACCGGGGTCATGGACCCTGAGTTGCGTTCCGCCATCGGCCGGATCGCCCGGGTCCCCCAGCTCCTGGTCGCCTGCGACTACGACGGCACGCTGGCGCCGATCGTGGAAGACCCCAGCACAGCCGTCCCGCTGCCCGAGTCGGTCGCCGCGATCCGCGCGCTCGCCGCGCTGCCGCAGACCACAGTGGCGGTGGTCTCTGGTCGGGCGCTGCGCGACCTGGCCGCGCTCTCGCGGCTGCCCAGCGAGGTGCACCTCGTCGGCAGCCACGGCTCCGAGTTCGACATCGGCTTCGTCGAGCGGCTCTCCCCCGAGTTGGTCGCCGTACGGACCCAGGTCCGCAACGCGCTGCGTGAGATCGCCGCCCAGCACCCGGGCATCCGGCTGGAACGCAAACCGGCGAGCGTCGCGATGCACACCCGTGGGGTCGACCCGCAGATCGCCGCCGCCGCCATCGAGGCGGTCCGCAACGGTCCGGCCACCTTCGACGGCGTCACTGTGACCCAGGGCAAGGAGGTCATCGAACTTTCCGTGGTGGCCACCCACAAGGGCACCGCACTCGACCAGTTGCGGACCCAGCTCGCCTCCAGCGCGGTCCTGTTCATCGGCGACGACGTCACCGACGAGAACGGGTTCGGCCACCTGCACGGTCCCGACCTCGGCATCAAGATCGGCCCCGGCGACACCCAGGCCAGCTACCGGGTGGCCGACCCGCTGGAGGCCGCCCGCGCGCTGGCGCTGCTGCTGGAGACCCGGCGGCACTGGCTGTTCGGTGAGCGGGCGGTGCCGATCGAACGGCACTCCATGCTGGCCAACGGTCGTACCGTCGCTCTGCTCACCCCCGAGGCCAAGGTGAGCTGGCTCTGCCACCCCAAGCCCGATTCGGCGGCGATCTTCGCCGACCTGGTCGGTGGCAGCCCGGCCGGCCACTTCAGCATCACCCCGGAACGTGGCGGCATCCCGCTGGGCCAGCGCTACCGGTCCGGCACGATGACCGTGGAGACCCGCTGGTCCGGGCTCACCGTCACCGACTGGCTGGACAAGCCGGCCCGGGAGACCACACCGAGCGACAGCCCGGCGGTCATCACCGGCGACTCGACACTGGTCCGGGTGCTGACCGGCAGCGGCAAGGCCACTGTGGAGTTCGCGCCGAGGCCCGAGTTCGGCCAGGTCGCCGTGCAGTTGCAGCCGATCGGCGACGGTCTGCTGGTGCTCGGCTCCAACGAGCCGGTAGCGCTCTACGCCCCCGGTGTGGAGTGGGAGGTCGGCAACGACGGGGGGTACGAGACCGCCAAGGCGATCGTCGACCTCTCCGCCGCCGGTGGGCAGGTAGTGCTGGAGCTGCGCTTCGGCACGCACAGCCTGGAGCACCATCGGGTGCCGATCCACGAGCGGCAGGCCGCCGCCGAGCAGCCGTGGAAGGACTGGGTGGCCTCGCTGCGGCTGCCGTCCACCGCCCGCGACCTGGTCGCGCGCAGCGCCCTCACCCTGCGCGGGCTCTGCCACGAAGCCACCGGCTCGATCCTGGCCGCGGCGACCACCTCGCTCCCCGAGGAGCTGGGCGGCGTCCGCAACTGGGACTACCGCTACTGCTGGCTGCGCGACGCCGCGCTGACCGCCCGCGCACTTGTCGACCTGGGCTCCGTCGAGGAGGCCGAGGCGCTGCTGCGCTGGGTGGACGGCTGCATCGAGCGCACCGGCGGGCACCCGGAGCGACTGCACCCGCTCTACACCATCGACGGCTACGAGCTGGGTGCCGAGGCCGTCATCGACACGCTGCCCGGGTACGCCGGCTCCCGGCCGGTCCGGGTCGGCAACCTCGCCAACCACCAGTTGCAGCTGGACGTCTTCGGCCCGATCGCCGACCTGATCGCGGCCGTCGCCGACGCTCGCGGTTCGGTCCGTGACGACGAGTGGCGGGTCCTGGAGAACATGGTCGAGGCGGTCCGCCGCCGCTGGCACGAGCCCGACCACGGCATCTGGGAGGCCCGGCTGCCACCCCGGCACCACGTCTTCTCCAAGGTGATGTGCTGGATGACAGTCGACCGCGCGCTGCACGTGATGCGCGAGCACGGCGGCGAGGACCGGCCCGAGTGGAAGGACCTGCGCGACCGGATCGGCGCCAACGTGCTGGAGCACGGCTGGCACTCCGACGTCGAGGCGTACAGCGTCGCGTACGGGGACGAGGACATGGACGCCTCGTCGCTCTGGATCGGCCTCTCCGGCCTGCTCCCGGGCGACGACCCGCGCTTCCTGTCCACAGTCCTGCGGATCGAGGCGGACCTGCGCAGCGGCCCGGTCGTCTACCGCTACCACTGGGACGACGGCCTGCCCGGCCGTGAGGGCGGCTTCCACATCTGCACGGCGTGGCTGATCGAGGCGTACCTGCGCACCGGCCGCCGCACCGACGCCGAGGAGCTGTTCGCGCAGATGGTGCTGACCGCCGGCCCGACCGGGCTGCTCCCCGAGCAGTACGACCCGCTCGCCGAGCGCGGCCTGGGCAACCACCCGCAGGCGTACAGCCACCTCGGTCTGATCCGCTGCGCCCTGCTGCTGGACAACATGCTCAAGCAGTAGTTCGCCGTGTGTGTGACGGGGCCGGAGCGCTTGCGCTCCGGCCCCGTCGGTCAGTGCGGGTACGGCAGGCTCGGTTGCCACCCGTGCAGGTGGGCGACGAGGTCGGCGGGCACCGTCCAGTGCGCGTACGGCAGCACCGCGTTGCTGCCGGTGTGGATCAGGCGCAGTAGTGGGGCGCCGCCGGTGTGGTCGAGCGCGAGCTTCGGTTTACGGGCCGCGCCGACGCCGCCGAGGCCGAACAGGACGACAGGGTCCTGGACCGCAAGTCCCTGCGCCTGTCGCGCGTCACGCCAACCTCGGTACGCCGCGTCCAGCCGCCAGGGCGCGAGGTCGGCGAGACCGCGGTACAGGTTCGCCACCCAGATCGCCGTGAGTTCGGCGTCGGAGAGCCGGGACGGCACGCCGGTCAGCAACGCGTCGAGCTCCGGATCCGTCTCCACCCCGGCGTTGGTCAGCGCCTCGGGCAACGCGCCTCGGCGGACGGCCGCGACCGCGGGGGCGGCCTGCTCGACCCGATCGACCTGCCAGCGAAGCCCTGCCGGGGTGTTCGCCGCTCGGCGGTCCCACAGCCACCGGGCGTTGTCCCAGCGGTGCCGCTGGTTGGCCGGGATCAGGTCGTCGATGCCGACGACCAACTCCGCGCCCTCGACCCGCGCGGTGAGCCACCGGCCCCGCAGGTGCGGCCGCTGCTCGCCGTAGCCGGCCAGTGCGACCACCGCGGACCGCAGGTAGGCGCCGGTGTTCCCGCGTGGGAAGTGCCAGCACAACGTGGACAGGTCGAGGGCGTCGAGGTCGGCGGCGGCCTCATCCGACACCGCGCCGATCCGGACCGGCGGCGATGCCGCGCTGGACTGGCGATTGTCGAACTGTCGGCGGTCCCGGCGCTGCCGTGTCTCGGCCCGCTCGACCGACGGGCTGACCGAGTACGTCGCCTTCTTCCCGGCCCACCGCAACACCTCCATCCCGGCCGCCCACGGGTCGCCGAAGAGCCGGAACTCCAGCAGCTCGGGCTCGTCGGACCCGTCGTCCTCGGTCACCTGCAGCTCGTACACCAGGTCGCCGGGCGAGTCCAGGTCGTAGCCGGCGTGCGGATCACGGCCGAACTCGTTGCCGACGAGCGAGTCGCCCGTCGGCTGGCGATAGCCACGGACCACAGTGACCAGGACGGCCCAGGAGCCCTCGGCGTCCGTGCACCTCAGAGTCCGGACCGGAGCATCGCGCCATCCCGAGGGGAGATCCTCGAAGCTGGTGGTCAGGCCCTGCCGTCCACAACTCAGCGCGATCGGGGTCAGCAGATCCGTTCGCCACGTCTCGTGAGGGTCCTTCACGGTGAGCATGAGCGACATTGTGTCGACAGCCACCGACAACCACCGACAACGACGGCGGCTGGCATCCACCGCCGGAGGGGTCGCCGCCGCGTTCGGTCGCCGGTCAGCCGTCGAGGGCGCCCACCACGTCGCCCACCACGACGACGGCGGGCGGGCGTAGGTCGGCCGCACGCAGGTCGGCCGCTACCTCGCCCAGCGTGGACCGCAGGACCCGCTGGGTGCCCGTCGTGGCTTCCTGGACGACGGCGGCCGGCGTCTGCGGCGACCGACCGTGGGCGATCAGGGTGCCAGTGATGGCGGCGAGGTTCTTCAACCCCATCAGGATCACCAGGGTGCCGTGCAGACCGGCGAGGGCGTCCCAGCGCACCAGCGAGGCCGGAGCGTCGGGTGCCAGGTGCCCGGAGACCACTGTGAACTCGTGCGCCACCCCCCGATGGGTGACCGGAATGCCGGCCGCGGCCGGCGCGGCGATCGAGCTGGTCACCCCGGGCACCACTGTCACCGGCACGCCGGCGGCCGCGCAGGCCAGCAACTCCTCACCGCCGCGTCCGAAGACGTACGGGTCACCGCCCTTGAGCCGCACCACGAAGGCGCCGGCCAGGGCCCGGTCGACAAGGATCTGGTTGATCTCCTCCTGGGCCCGGGACGGGCCGTAAGGGATCTTCGAGGCGTCCACCAGCTCGACGTCCGGGCGCAACTCGTCGAGGAGCAGCCCGGGCACCAGCCGGTCGGCGACCACCACGTCGGCCTCGGTGAGCAGCCGCCAGCCCTTCACGGTGATCAGCTCCGGGTCCCCCGGCCCCGCACCGACCAGCGCCACCCGCCCGGCCTGCCGCCCACCTGTCGTCCCAGTGGAAGCGTCGGGCCGGCCAGCGATCCCGTCCGGTGCCAGGCGGACCGCCAGGAGGTCGCGGATGGCGTCGCGGACGGTCATCGCCCGGCGCGGGTCTCCGCCGCCGAGCACCGCCACGGTGACGGGGCCGTGCCGGGTCACGGCCGGGGTCCAGGCGGTGGCGGCCGTCCGGTCGTCGGCCCGGACGCAGAAGATCCGCCGCTCGGCGGCGACGGCGCTCACCGAAGCCGCCGCTATCGGGTCGTCGACAGCCACCTGGACCAGCCAGGCGCCGTCCAGGTCCTCGGGCACGAACCGGCGCGGCACCCAGTGCAGCCGACCCGCGTCGGCCCTGGCGCGCAGCGCCGGGGTCAGCTCCGGGGCCACCAGGAGGACGTCCGCGCCGGCGTCCAGCAGCGCGGGTACGCGCCGGGTGGCGACAGCGCCGCCACCCACCACTACCACCCGCCGCCCGTGCAGCCGCAAACCCAGGGGGTACGGATTGGAGGTCATGCCGCACCACCGAGGCGGACGGCTCGTTCGCTGCGCGTGCTCACTTCTCGGCCACCCCTGCGGAGTCGAAGGTGGCCACCTCGTGCAGCACCCGGACCGCGCCGGTGACCACTGGCAACGCCAGCAGCGCACCGGTGCCCTCGCCGAGGCGCAGCCCCAGGTCGATCAGCGGGTCGAGGCCGAGGTGGCGCAACGCGACAGTGGCGCCGGGCTCGGCCGAGCGGTGGCCGGCGACCATGGCGCAGACCGCCGCCGGGGCGAGCGCCGCGGCGGCGAGCGCGGCCGAGACCGCGATCACACCGTCCAGCAGCACCGGCGTGCGGCGCGCTGCGGCCCCCAGGATCAGCCCGGCCAGGGCGGCGTGCTCCAGTCCACCGACGGCGGCCAGCACCCCCAGTGGGTCGGCCGGGTCGGGGGTGTGCCGGGCCAGCGCGGCCCGCACCACAGCCACCTTGTGCGCGTACGTCGGGTCGTCGACCCCGGTGCCCCGACCGGTGGTGTCGAGCGGGTCGGCGCCGGTGAACGCGGCGATGAGCACGGCGGCCGGGGTGGTGTTGCCGATGCCCATGTCCCCGGTGAGCAGGATGCCGGCGCCGGCGTCGATCAGCTCGTCGGCGATCCGGATGCCGGTCTGCACCGCCGCCAGCGCCTCGTCCCGGGTCAGCGCGGCGGTCACTGTGAGGTCACGGGTGCCCCGGCGGACGGACGCGACAACCAGCCGGGGCACGGCCGGGTCGAGCACCGTCGGGTCGAGGGCCGTCGGGTCGGCGGCCGGGTCGGTGGGCAGCGGGGTGGCCACTCCGACGTCGACCACGGTGACCGAGGCGCCGGCCTGCCGGGCGAACGCGTTGACCACCGCCCCACCGGCCAGGAAGTTGCCGATCATCTGCGCGGTGACCTCCTGCGGCCAGGGGCTGACCCCCTGGGCGTGCACCCCGTGGTCGCCGGCGAAGATCGCCACGGCGGCCGGCTCGGGCAGCGGTGGTGGGCAGACTCCGGCCAGGCCGGCGAGGCGTACCGAAAGCTCCTCCAGCGCGCCCAGCGAGCCCGCCGGCTTGGTCAGCCGGCCGTGCAGCTCCCGGGCGGCGGCCATGGCCGCTTCGTCCGCCGGGCGGATCGCCGCGATCGTGGTCTCCAGCATCATGCCTCCATGATCTCGCGCAGCACGTCGATGAACGCGTCGGTGGTGTTTCGGTCGCGTACCGCCACCCGCAGCCAGTCCGGGCCGAGGCCGGGGAACGTGTCGCCTCGGCGCACCGCCCAGCCGCGCTCGCGCAGGGCGGCCCGGACGAGGGTCGCGCCCGGCAGGTGCAGCAGGACGAACGCGCTGGCGGGACGGCTGACGACGCGTACACCGGGCAGTTCGGCGAGGCGCGCGACCAGGTGGTCGCGGTCGGCGGCGAGGTCGGCGGCGATCGCGCGTTCGGCCTGGACCGCGACGTCGCTGGCGCAGGCGGACGCGGCGGCCAGCGCGGGTGTGCTGACAGCCCAGAGCGGCTGGACGGCGGCCAGCCGGGACAGCAGCTCCGCGGCGCCCAGCAGGTAGCCGATCCGCAGGCCGGCCAGGCCCCACGTCTTGGTGAGGCTGCGGATCACGAGCAGCCCGGGCAGGTCGCGGCGTTCGGCCAGCGACTCCGGTTCGCCGGGGCGCCCGGCGGCGATGGTGGTGTCGGCGAACGCCTCGTCGACCACCAGCACCCGGCCGGGGCGGGCCAGCGCGGCCACCGTCTGGGCGGGGTGCAGCACCGAGGTCGGGTTCGTCGGGTTGCCGATCATCACGAGGTCGGCGTCGGCGGGCACCCGGGCAGGGTCGAGGCGGAAGTCGTCGGCGGCGTCGAGCAGCACCCGCTCGACCGGGTGCCCGGCGGCCCGCAGCGCGGCCTCCGGCTCGGTGAACTGGGGGTGCACCACCACCGGACGGCGCACGCCGCGCAGCGCCTGCGCGATCAGCACGAAGCCCTCGGCGGCACCGGCGGTGAGCAGTACCTCGTTCGGGTGACGGCGGTGTCGGGCGGCGACCGCCGCTCGCGCCGGTGTCGGGTCCGGGTAGCGGGCCAGGTCCGTCAGGGTCGCGGCGATCGGGTCGGCCAGCCAGGCGGGCGGCCGCGCCCGACGGACGTTGACGGCGAGGTCGATCAGGCCGGCGGTCGCCTCGGCGTCGCCGTGGTGAGCGAGGTCCGGCTCGACCACTGTGGGTGGGGCGACAGCGCTCGGCTGATCAGACATGTCCGCGATCCTGCCGGGAAGGTGGCCGGTGGGACAGTCGATGTCGGGGTAAGCCGCGTCACCCACTCGCCGGTTTAAGAGTTCTTCTCATGTACGAATCGGAAATGTCATAACTTGACCAGGTGAGCAACCGACCCCTTGCTGCCGCTGGTCGTCTCGTCCCTCTCCTCCGCGCCGGACTGATCGCCGGAATCGTGATCGCCGCCGCCGCGTACCCACTGGTCGCCCTCACCGGGCTCGGCGCGAAGGCCACCGCGCACGCCGTGGAACAGAAGACCCGGGTGCTGAAGACCGCCCTGCCCGCCGAGACCTCGTACGTCTACGGCCCGGACGGCAAGACCGTGCTGACCATGTTCTACGAGGAGTACCGGCAGTACACCAAGCTGTCGGACATGTCGCCGAACATCCAACAGGCGATCGTGGCCGCCGAGGACTCCCGCTTCTACCAGCACCACGGCGTCGACCCGAAGGGCGTGGCCCGGGCCTTCGTCTCCAACGCCCGCTCCGGCGGCTCCCAGGGCGCGTCGACGCTGACCATGCAGTACGTCCGGATGGCCCTGCGGGACAGCGCGACCACGCCCAAGGAGGTCCAGGAAGCCACCCAGCAGACCAGCATTCGCAAGGTCAAGGAAATGCGGATGGCGCTGGACCTGGAGAAGGAGATGAGCAAGGAACAGATCATGGAGCGCTACCTGAACTCGGCGTACTTCGGGCACCGGGCGTACGGCATCTACGCCGCCAGCGAGATCTTCTTCTCCAAGACCCCGAAGGACCTCACCCCGGTCGAGGCCGCCACCCTCGCCGGACTGGTCAAGTCCCCCTCCGAGTTTGACCCGGCCGACTCCGACCAGAAGGAGGCCACCGGGCGGCGCAACTACGTGCTGGACCGGATGAGCCAACTCGGCTACCTCTCCCCCGACTCGGCCGCCGCCGCCAAGTCCGAACCGATCCGGCTCAAGCTGACCACCCCACCGCACGACTGCGCCGCGGTGGCGGAGAAGTACAACAGCTGGGGCTTCGCCTGCGACTACCTGAAGAACTGGTGGAGCGCGCAGCCCGCGTTCGGGGCGAACCGGCTGGAACGGATGGACAACCTGCGCCGGGGCGGCTACCGGATCGTGCTCAGTCTCGACCCGAAGATCCAGGAGGCGGCGGAGAAGAACGTCGGCGCCAAGGAAGCCACCGGCAGCCCGTTCGCCAACGGCATCGTGGTCTCCGAGCCGGGCACCGGGCGGGTGAAGGCCATGGCGGTGAACCGGACGTACTCGCTGGACCTGGCCGAGAACCCGCTGAGTTCCAACCCCGAGGCCGGGCCGAAGGTGAAGGCCAACTACCCGAACACCGTGGCACCACTGCTCGGCGGCGGTGACCTGGCCGGCTACCAGGCCGGCTCGACGTTCAAGATGTTCCCGATGCTGGCCGCGCTCGACGCGGGGATGACCCTCTCCACCTCGTTCAACGCCCCACACCGCTACCGCTCCGAGGTCTACGACGGCTGGTCTCCCTCCAACGCCAGCGGCGCCATGTCCGGTCAACAGACCATGTGGTCCGGCTTCGGTAAATCGGTGAACACGTACTTCGTGTGGCTGGAGGAGAAGGTCGGCGCGGACCGGGCGGTCCGGTTGGCCGAACAGCTCGGGCTGCGGTGGCGCACCGACGTCGACCGGGACCACGCGTCGCCGGACAAGGCGAAGAAGTGGGGTGCGTTCACCCTGGGCGTCTCCGACGCCACCCCGCTGGAGATGGCGAACGCGTACGCCGCCATCGCGGCCGACGGCCGCTACTGCGAGGCCATCCCCGTGCAGGCGATCATGAACCGGGACGGCACGCCCGCCACGTACGCCACAGCGGGCGGTCTGCACCGTGAGGTGGCCAAGCCGCGCTGCCGGCAGGTGGTGAGCGCTGACGCCGCACGGGCGGCCACCGACGCGGCCCGCTGCCCGACCGGAGACACCCCGGCGCGCGGCAGCTGCGGCGGCTGGTCCACCGCCGACAGCGTGCGGGGCACCGTCGGACGCCCGGTGGCCGGCAAGACCGGTACGACCGACAGCACCCGGTCGGCCTGGTTCGTGGGCTACACCCCGGAGTTGGCAGCGGCGAGCTTCATCTCCGACCCGGACAACCCGTTCAACGCGGTCGGTGACGGGCAGTCCCAAATCCCGATCAAGGCGGTTTCGGAGACCCTGCGCGACGGCCTGAAGGGCACCCCGACCCGCCAGTTCACCCCACCATCGGACGCCATCGTCGGCTGACGGGGCGCGGGTCGGTGCGTGCGGCTCAGCGCAGGTCGGCGGCGACGAACGACCACAGCTCCAGATCCACGCGGCCGCCGCTGACGAACCCGGCGTTGCGCAGCAGGCCCTCGTAGCTGAACCCGCCCTTCTCGGCGACCCGGCGCGAGGCCAGGTTGCCGGGAGCCACCCGCAGCTCGACCCGCTGGAAGCCGTGCTCCAGGATCAGCGCGATGGCCACCGCGTCGACAGCCTCGGCGGCGAAGCCGAAGCCCCGCGCGTGCGCCGCCATCGCGTAGGAGATCTCGGTGAGGCGGGCGCCCCAGTCGGTGCGCCGGGTCCACAGCGAGCCCACCACCTGGTCGTCCTCGCGCCGGAGCACCGCGTAGTGGTCGCCCTCCCCGCTGTCGCGCCGCTGCCGGGCCAGATCGGTGCACCAGGCCAGCCCGTCGATCGGGCCGGAGTCGTCGGGCAGCGGCAGCCAACGCCGGGTCAGCTTGTCGGCGAAGATCTCCCCGGCCGCCGCCGCGTCGGCCGCCGTGAGCTGACGTACCTCGGTACGCGGGGTGGAGACGGTCAGCGTCGGGAACCGGCGCACCGCCACCTGACCGATCACACCGACACCTCGCCCGGCTGCGCTGGTACCACCTCGCTCGTCGGGTCGGCCGCCGCCGCGGCGACCAACCGGGCCGCCGTCGCCGGATGGCTCGCCCAGTGCACTGTGAGCTGCGAGGCGTGCACGTTGCGCCAGACGAAGCCCTCCGGCGCGCCGCCGTCCCAGCTCCAGGCCGGGCGCTGACCCGCGCGGGGGGTGAGCACCGCACGGTGTGCCTTGTGCCCGACCAGCACCGTGCCGGTGGCGGCGACCACGCTGTCGGTCTGGGCGGTCGCCTCCCGGTAGCCAGCCACCACCCCGTCACGGCTGACGCCTACCGCGTCCAGGACACCGCACATCGGCAGCCCGTCCAGTTCCCGGGCCAGCCAGAGCAGCCCGGCTCCCTCGGCGATCACCGGACGCCCCGTCCGCGCCAACTCGGCCACCGCGATGCAGAGCCGCCGATTGGCCGACAACTGCTCGGCGTACGCCTCGGGCAGCGCGCCTCCCACGACCAGCGCGCGGGTGCCGACCGGCAGCGCCTCGTCGCGCAGCGGATCGACGACGACGACCTCGGCGCCGGCGGCCCGGAGCAACTCGGTGGTCTCCGGGTGGCTGAAGCTGCCGCCCGGCCCACCGGCCACCGCCACCAGTGGGCGGTTCGCCGGGGGTGTGAACGTGCCGAGGGCCTCCTCGGGAGACCAGGCCGGCGCCGGCAGCGGCGGGGCGGAGCGGGCCAGCCCGAGCAGCCGTTCCAGGTCGACAGTGGCGGCGACGGCCTCGCCCAGCCGGCGGACCGCACGGACGGCGTCGGCCGAGTCGTCGACCACCGGCGCAACCCCGTGCCGCCGCGACGGCAGCACCGCCGGCAGGTCCTGTCGACGCAGCGCGCCGTAGACCGGCACCCCCACGTCGTCCAACGCCTCGCGCAGCATCCCCTCGTGTCGCGACGACGCCACCCGGTTCAGGATCACCCCGCCGAGCCACAACTGCTCGTCGTACGAGCGGAAACCGTGCACCAGGGCCGCCACCGACTGACCCATCGCGGCCACGTCGACAACGAGCACCACCGGGCTGCGCAGCGCGGCGGCCGCAGCGGCGGTGGACTCCTGCTCGGGGCGGCCACCGACCGAGTCGTACAGCCCCATGCTGCCCTGCACCACTGCCAGCCCGGCATTGGCGGCACCGTGCGCCACCAGCGGGGCGAGCCGGTCGAGGCCTACCAGTCGGGGGTCGATCACCCGGCCCGGCCGACCGGCGGCGAGGCCGAGGTAGGCGGCGTCGACGTGGTCCGGCCCGAGCTTGAACCCGGCGACGTCGACCCCTCGCTCGGCCAGGGCGGCGAGCAGCCCGATCGCCAGCGCGTTCTTCCCGTGCCCGGAGGACGGCGCGCTGAGCACCAGGCGCGGCACGACGGTCATCATCGACTCCTCGCGAGCGGTAGCGGGTACGCGACGGGACGACCGAGGCCGATCCGTCGGCGTGACGATACCCGCCCGGCTGGAGGCGCGAGCACCGCCAACCGGGGTGGGCGGCCCGGCCCTGGCAGTGCCCCGGGGCGTCGGCCCGGCCCGGTCCGGCCCGGTCCAGGTCAGTGGCGCCGGTCATACGAGTAGCCTCGGTGCCGTGTACCGGTTCCTGCTGAGCCCACGCTGGCTGGGCGCTCTCGCGCTGACCCTGGTCGCGGCCGCCGTCATGGTGTTCCTCGGCAACTGGCAGCTGGACCGCTACCGAGGGCGCACCGAGGTCAACGAGCGGATCGACGCGGGCCAGCGGATGGCTCCGGTGCCGCTCGCCAACGCGCTGCGCGCTCCCGCCGGCGGCGCGGGGACGGCCGGTCCGGCCCCCGCCGAGGACAAGGTCTGGACCCGGGTCACCGTCACCGGCCGGTACGACCCCACGAACACCGTGCTGGTCCGTGGCCGGACGGTGGACAGCCGGGTCGGTTTCGAGGTGCTCACGCCGCTGGTGCTCGCCGACGGCACGGCGCTGCTGGTGGACAGGGGCTGGATCCCGCCGGCGTCCGGTGGGGCGACCGCCCAGCCGTCGGTGCCGGCCGCGCCGACCGGCGACGTGACGGTGGTCGGCCGGGTGCACGAGACCGAGAGCGGCGCCGGCGCGGTGGCCCGACGCGACGGGCTGCTGGAGATCCGGCGGATCGGGGTGTCGCGGCTGGCCGGCGAGCTTCCCTACCCGGTCTACGGTGCGTATCTGCTGCTCGACGAGCAGACCCCGGCGGCCGATCCGGTGTTCAAGGCGGTGCCGGTCGGGCACGCCAACAACTGGCAGAACTTCGGCTACGTCGTGCAGTGGTGGCTGTTCGCGGTGATGGCCATCTTCGGCTATGGCTGGGTGGCCCGTCGGGAGGCCCGCCGGGCCGCCGGCATCGGCACCACCCCGGCCCCGCTGGACCGGGCCGCCGAACCGACACCAACCGCGTCCGCCTGACCTCGCCCGGTCAGCCGCTCACGCGGCCGGCGTGGATGGCGCGGACCGCGTCGATGGTGTCCGCCTCCGCGGCGGACTTGTCGTCGCGATAGCGCACCACCCGGGCGAACCGCAGCGCCATCCCACCGGGATAGCGCGAACTCGTCTGCACCCCGTCGAAGGCGATCTCCACCACCTGCTCGGGCCGGACCCGGACCACCCAGTCGCCGCGTTCCACGGCGAGGCCGAGGAACCGCTCGGTCTGCCACCGCAGCAGCTCGTCGGTGAGCCCCTTGAACGTCTTGCCGAGCATCACGAAGTCACCGGTGCGCGCGTCACGCGCACCCAGATGCAGGTTGGACAGCCAGCCCTTGCGTCGGCCGCTGCCCCACTCGACGGCGAGCACCACCAGGTCGAGGGTGTGCCGCGGTTTCACCTTGACCCAGGCGGCACCGCGCCGGCCGGCGTCGTAGGGGGCGTCCGGCGCCTTGACCACCACGCCCTCCTGCCCGGCGTCGAGCGCGGCGGCGAACGCGGCGGCGGCCTGCTCTGGGCCGTCGACCTCCATCCGACCGACCAGCAGCGACGAATCCACCGAACCGGCCAGGGCGGCCCACCGTTCCCGGCCGGGACTGTCGATCAGATCCTGGCCGTCGAGGTGCAGCAGGTCGAAGAAGTACGGGGTGAGCACCGTCGCGCCCGTGCTGGCGGCCGCCGCGAGCACTGCCGGAGCGACAGGTGTGCGCCCGGTGGTGCTGGGGGTGGTGCGTCGGGCGGCCCGGCTCGACGTCTGCTGGAACGGCAGTGGGCGGCCGGTCTCGTCCAGGCCGATCGCCTCGCCGTCGAGGACCAACTCCCGACCCGGCAGGGCACGGACCGCTGCGACCACCTCGGGCACCCGGGTGGTGATCTCGTCGAGGCTGCGGGTGAACACGGCGATGTCGGTGCCGGAGCGGTGCACCTGGATGCGGATGCCGTCGAGCTTCACGTCGACCACCGCCGGCGTGCCGGTCGCGGCGAGCGCCTCTGCGACCGAGGGGGCGCTCTGCGCGAGCATCGGTGCCAGTGGGCGGCCGACCTGTAGACCGAACCCGGCCAACTCGGCGGCCCCTCCGGCCAACGCGGCCACCGCCACCGCCCGGAGATCACCGGCGAGGAGCAGCGCCCGGCGGACCGTCGCCACCGGCACCTCGGCGGCCCGGGCCACAGCGTCCGCGAGGAGCCCGGCCTGTGCGCCCTGCCGCAGCTCGCCACTGAACAGGCCGGTGAGCAGCCGCTGCTCGTCGGCAGTCGCCGCCGCGTAGAGGGCACCGAGCAGCGCCCGACGCCGAGCCTGTGAGCCTGAGCCGTGCACCGCGGCGATCTGCGCGATGGCCGCGTCCACGGCGGCCACCGTCAACGTCGGCGCGGCGGCCGGTGGCGGCAGATCACGCAGGCTCGCGTAGCCGACCCCGGTCTGCCGTTGGCGCAGCTCACCGGCGAGATAGCCGGCGCCGGGCTCGACCTCGCCGGGCTCGAGCCGGCGCAGCGCGTCAGCGAGCAGCTCCACCTTGGCCCGTCGGCCGCTTGTGGCGCCGACGGCGACGGACGTGGCTGCCAGATCGAGGAACCGCACGCAGCTCATCCTGCCAGTCACCTCCGACACCGCCCGGGCATTGCCGTGCCCGGGCGGTGTCGGCAGGGTGCCGCCCACTCACGCGGACGACGGATCAGGGCCTAAGCGGAGATGGGTTCCTCGATGCGCAACCCTCGGGCGCGGACCTCGCCGGCGACCCGGGAGAGCACCGAGTCGAGGGCGACCAGTGCGGCGGAGAGCTCACCGAGCTGTTCGTTGAGCGTGTCCTCGGACCACGCGGAGACATCGACATCTCCCAGCGCGCTGACAGCGGCCCCCAACCGGGCCATCACCTCGTTCGTACTCATGTACGAAAGGCTATAACAGCTGACCATCCGACACGCCGTAAACTCCCAGATCAGGCCCAAAGTTGCCGTTCTGACACCTAACTGCTCACGGCCGCCACGTTGCGCAGAAGCAGTGCCTCGGCGAGGCAGACCCGGGCGAACTCACCCAGGTGCAGACTCTCGTTCGGGCCGTGCGCGCGGGCGTGCGGGTCCTCCACGCCGGTCACCAGGATCGCCGCCTTCGGGAACATCTCCTGGAAGGTGGCGATGAACGGAATCGAGCCGCCGACGCCGATGTCCACCGGGTCGGTGCCGTCCCAGGCGGTCCGGAAGGCCGAACGGGCGGCGTCGAACATCGGCCCGGACGCGTCGATCACGCACGGGTCGCCGTCGTGCTCGAAGGTGACAGTCACCTGCGCACCCCACGGCGCGTGCTGCTCCAGGTGCGCGCGCACCGCCGCGTACGCCCGCTTGGGGTCGTCGCCCGGAGCGAGGCGGATGCTGAGCTTCGCCTTCGCGGCCGGGACCAGGGCGTTCGGCGCCTCGCCGGTGGACGGCGCGTCGACACCGAGGATGGCCAGCGCCGGCTTGGTCCAGAGCCGGTCGGTGATCCGGCCGGTGCCGATGAACTGCACGCCGTCGGCGAGGCCCGCCTCGGTGCGGATCCGGTCCTCCGGGTAGTCCACGACCGCGCCCTCGCGGCCGACGAGTCCGTCCACTGCCACGTCACCGGCGTCGTCGTGCAGTGTCGCCAACAGCCGGACCAGCGCGGTGAGCGCGTCCGGCACGGCGCCGCCGAACATGCCGCTGTGCACCGCGTGGTCCAGCGTGCGCACCTCGACGAAGCAGTTGACGATGCCCCGCAGCGAGGTGGTCAACGCCGGTACGCCGATGTCCCAGTTGCCGGAGTCGGCGATAACGATGACGTCCGAGGTGATCTCGTCGCGGTGCTCGGCCAGCAGTTGCTCCAGCGAGTCGGAGCCGTACTCCTCCTCGCCCTCGATGAAGAGGACGACGCCGACCGGCAGCGCGTCACCGTACGCGCGCAGCGCCGCCACGTGCGCCATGACGCCGGCCTTGTCGTCGGCCGCGCCCCGGGCGTAGAGCCGGCCGTCCCGTTCCACCGGCTCGAAGGGGTCGGACTCCCACAGCGACCGGTCGCCGACTGGCTGGACGTCGTGGTGGGCGTAGAGCAGCACTGTGGGCGCGCCGGGCGGGGCGGCCCGACGGCCGATCACCGCCGGCTGGCCGCCGGATCGAACGACGTCGACGTCCAGGCCACAGCCGCGCAGCAGCTCGGCTACCGCCTCGGCGGAGCGTTCCACGTGCGAGTGGTCGAAGCCCTCGAAGGCGATGCCGGGGATGCGGACGAGGCGCTCCAGGTCGGCCCGGACGCCGGGCATCTCCCGCTCGACGGCGGCCCGCACCTCGGACTCGGACATGATCGGTGAGGTCATGACCGGAATCGTATGCCGGCCTTACCGGGGAGTGTCGGCGGAGCCCGTACCGTCACCGTTGTCCGCGGGGCCGGCGCCGGCCCGCGCGCCCGGGGCGGCCCGCCCGGCGCGATGTGCGCGGCCGGCCGCCTCGGTGGCGGCGTCCATCCAGGAACGGGCCCGACCGGCGGTGCCGCCCACCCACTCGCCGACGTCGCTCGCGCCGTCGCCGAGCCGGCGCAGCAACCCGACCAGCGGGTCGGTGGAACGGCTGAACTCCTCCCGGTACGACTCGGCAGCCGCCTTGATCTCCTCGGACACGCTTGTCGAGCTGTCGTCCTCGCGGCGCGGATAGTCCCCGGCCAGAACCTGCCCGTACGCCCCGGAGTCGATCCACTGGCGCAGCGACGCCGCCCGCGCCACCGGCACCGGGTGGGTACTCCACGCGGTCATCCGGATCTTGTGCAGGCTGTCGCGCAGGTCGCCACCACCGGAGTACTCGGCGGCCTGCTCGAGGAAGGCGGTGGTGTCGACCTGGGAGAGGTCACCGCCGCCGGCGAGCTTCATCAGCAGCCGCAGCGCGGCGGCCGGGTCCTGCCCGGCGAGCAGGCCGGCCCGGTCGGCGGAGAGTTCCGCCTTGCGCCACCACTCAAGCATCGCCGCGATGATGGCGCGCAACGCGATCGCGCCGACCGGCAACCAGCTCAGGTTGGCCGCCCAGCGAGTGAGGATCATGAGCATGGTCTTGTAGACCGCGTGCCCGCTGCCCACGTGCCCCAACTCGTGGCCGAGCAGGCAGCGCAGCTCGTCCTCGTCGAGTTGCTGCACGCAGGCTGAGTTCAGCACGATGAACGGCCGCTCCAGCCCGACCGCCTCGGCGCCCAACCAGGGCGACTGGGTCACGTACAGCTCGGGCAGCTCGGCCACGTCGAGCGCCGCGGCGGCCTCGGTGTAGCGCTGCCACACCGCCGGGTACTGCCGGTGGTCGACCCGGATGCCGGAGGCCAGCACGGACAGCCGGAAACCCCGCTCGTTCCACATTCCGAAGAACGCCCGCACCACGTCGTCGAAACCGCGCAGCTCCCGCAGAGCGACCAGGGCACCCCGGTCGGCCGGATGCTCCCAGGCCCGCGAGCTGATGCCGGTGAGGGTGATCCGACGCCGCGCTGGCGCGTCCGCTGCAGTCATTGTGGCTCCCCGTTCGCCGTAGCTCTCCGCATCGTGCCGCAGTCGGTGGCCGACGTCCATGCCCCGCTCAGCGGAGTCGCACGTAGTACCGGTCCGCGTCGTGCGGCAGCGTCGGCGCGCCGTCCACCAACAGGTCGGCGTGGGTGGCGGTCTGGTCGACGGCGAAGTGCGCCCGCTCTCCGTCGTGCCAGCGGCGCAGCTCGGGCAGGATCTCCGGCCCGTCCCGGGCGACAGCGCGAGCCAGCCGCAACGACGCGGGCGCGGTGACGAACACGGCCAGCGTCAACTCCGGTCGGACGGCCGCCCGGGCAGCGCTGACTCCCTCGACCACCAGCACCGAAGCCACCGGAACCGGAACCGGCCGGGGCAGGAAGCACTGCCGGACCCAGCTGTACCGCCGGTAGGCGCCCGGCTTCCCGTCACGCAGCGGGGCGAGCACCCAGTCGTCGAGCCGGGGCCAGAAGGTGACCTGGTCGTCCCACCCGTCGAGCAGGTCGTCGGTGTGCACCACCGGCGGTCGGCCGCCGAGCGGCCCCGCGAGGGCATCCGCGAGCCGCGCGGCGAACCGGCTCTTACCCGCGCCGCTCGGCCCGTCGACAGCGACCAGCCGGGTCCGCCCCAACCGCGCCGGGCCCGCAAGCACCCGACGAGCCAATTCGGCGTACGCCTGGACGAGTGCCACTGTCGGCCCGCCGGTTCCCGGGTTCAGCGCAGCCTCCCGTGGTGCATGACCGAAGTATGCCGCCACCGCTGGTGGGCAGTGTGATCGACTCGGTTCATCGACGTCGCGGTATCCCTGTCGGCCCGTGTCGATCGTGCCGGTTGCGGGGTCGGCGTGGGCCACTCTGACACGTCCGGCTGACCGCCCTGGCCGGCCACCGTCACGTCCGGGGGAATTGGTGCGGCGACGGGTGACGGGCGGCCCGTTCGCCGCCCGGGGTGCCACCGAATCGGCATGATCGGGTGGTGCTCCGAGACGTGATGAGCCCCGGTATAGACGCCCTACTCGAACAGGCCCGCGCCGGGCTGCACCGACTGACTCCGCAGCAGACCGTCGAGGCGGTCCGCGGCGGCGCGTTGCTGATCGACACCCGGACCGAACTACAGCGCCGCGAACAGGGCGACCTGCCTGGCGCTGTCGTCATCGACCGGACCGTACTGGAGTGGCGCCTCGATCCGGCCAGCGCCTGGCGGATCCCGGAGGCCACCGGGTACGACCGGGAGATCATCCTGGTGTGCCGACAGGGTTACAGCTCCAGCCTGGCAGCCGCCAGCCTGCAGACCCTCGGCCTGCGCCGGGCCACCGACATGATCGGCGGCGTGGACGCCTGGCTCGCCGCCGGCCTGCCCACCAGCGACCGTCCGGCCGACATCCGCCCCTGAACTCCCCCGAGCCTGCCCTTCGCGCCCATTTCGGGCGGGACGGTCGTCGCGAGATCGTGCTCGATCCAGGAAACAGGCCCCTCCTCGCGTGGACGAGGCCCCCACAACAACGATCGAGCACGACCACGCACGCTGACCTTCCCCAGTGGACGGTGGGCCGGCCAAGAGAGTCAGGATGGGGCGCCGGGTGGGATGAAGGGCAGGTCGACGGGTGGGCCGGCTTCGATGAGACGCCAGAGGGCATCGGTGTCCAGGTGTTCCTCGACCAGGTCGCCGAGCAGGTCGAGTGAACGCTCCCGGGCGGCGGCGAAGCTGGTGGCCGGCGCGACCCGGAACCCGCTGCGGCCGGCCAGGCGAGCCGCCTCGGTGAGGAACCACCGGCGGAACTCGTCGGACTCGAACGCCCCGTGCCAGTGCGTGCCGTGCACCACGCCGAACACTGCGCCCTCTCCGACACCGTCGTCGCCGGTCAGCAGCGGGGTCAGGCTCGGGTCGGCCTGTGAGACGTACCCGTGGTGGATCTCGTAGCCCCGCACCGGGACGCCACCGTGGCCGCTGCCCACCGACTGCCGGACGGTCTTGCGCGGGTCGAAGGTGATGTCGATGGGCAGCAGACCGAGCCCCGGCACGCTGCCCTGCCGGCTCTCCACCGAGTCGTGGATGGCGCGGCCGAGCATCTGGAAGCCGCCGCAGAGGCCGAGCAGGGGCTTGCCGGCCGCCACATGGGTGGCCACCGCGTCGGCGAGACCGGTTTCGCGCAGCCACCCGAGGTCGGCGACGGTGGACTTCGAGCCGGGTAGGACGACCAGATCGGCGGCGGCCAGTTCGGCCGGTTCGATGGTGAGGCGTACCCGGACGCCCGGCTCGGTGGCGAGAGCCTCCACGTCGGTGGCGTTGCTGATCCGGGGTAGGCGGACGACGGCCACGTCCAGCCATTCGCTGCCGTGCGGAGCTGCGGGTCGGCCGAGCACCCGGCCGTAGGCGAGTGAGTCCTCAGCGTCGAGCCACAGGTCCAGTGCCCAGGGCAGCACCCCGTACGTAGGGCGGCCGGTGACCTGACGCAGCATGGCCAGACCCGGCTGGAGCAGCCCGAGGTCGCCCCGGAACTTGTTGATCACGAATCCGGCGATCAGCGCCTGGTCGGCCGGGTCGAGCAGGGCCACGGTGCCGAACATCGAGGCGAAGACGCCGCCCCGGTCGATGTCGCCGACGACGATGGTGGGCAGGTTGGCGTGCCGGGCCAGCCCCATGTTGACGTAGTCACCGGCCCGCAGGTTGATCTCCGCAGGGCTGCCGGCACCCTCGCAGATCACCACGTCGTACGTCTCGCGCAGCTCGGCCAGTGCGCCGTACGCGGTCTCGGCGAGCCGGGGACGCAGCTGCCGGAAGGTGCCCGCGGTGATCGTGTCGACCGCCTCGCCCAGCAGCACCACCTGACTGGCCAGGTCGCTGCCCGGCTTGAGCAGCACCGGGTTGAACCGCAGGTCGGGTGCGAGCCCGCACGCCGCCGCCTGCATGGCCTGGGCGCGCCCGATCTCGCCGCCGCGCCCGTCCGGCCCGACGACCACCGCCGAGTTGTTCGACATGTTCTGCGCCTTGTACGGCGCCACCTTCACGCCCTGCCGGTGCAGCCAACGACAGATGCCGGCGGTGAGCACGCTCTTGCCGGCGTCGGACGTCGTGCCGGCCACCAGGAGCCCGCCGCTCACCGCCCACTCCCCCGCACTCCGACGCCCCCGGCCACGCCAGCCGGCCCGCGCCCTCCGGCCGCAGCAACCGGCCCCCGCCGACCCAGCGCGCCGATCAGTGCACGCCTGCTCACCGCGCCAACCAGCCGGCCGAGCGTCACCGGGTACGCGGCGGCCAACCCGACGGCGGCCAGCCCCACCGCGCCGGAGATCCGGGCGGCCCGCTTCAGGTGCCGCGCCTCCGGACGGGGACCGTCGCCGAGGAACGGCCGCACCTCGGAGCGCCCGAAGTAGACGTTGCGACCACCGAGGCGGACCCCGAGCGCACCGGCCATCGCCGCCTCGCACTGACCGGCGTTGGGGCTCGGGTGGTCGTTGCGGTCCCGCCGCCACACCTGCCAGGCGCGCTGCCGGTCCCCGTGCGCGACCGGCGCGACGGCGATGGTGAGCAGCCCGGTCAGCCGGGACGGCACGAGGTTGAGCGCGTCGTCCAGCCGAGCGGCCGGCGTGCCGAACCGCGCGTAGCGCGTCGACCGGTGCCCGACCATCGCATCGAGGGTGTTCGCCGCGCGGTAGCCCAGCAACCCGGGCAGACCAGCGACCGCGCCCCAGAGCAGCGGAGCGACCACCGCGTCGGAGGTGTTCTCCGCGACCGACTCGACTGTCGCACGGGCCAGCTCCGACTCGCCCAGCGTCGACGGGTCCCGCCCGCAGAGGTGACCGAGGCGTCGCCGGGCAGCGGGCAGGTCGCCGTTACGCAGCGTACGACCCATGACTGTTGCCTCATGCCGTAGCGTGCGGCCGCCCAGCACTGTCCACGTGCCGGCCGCCACCAGCACCGCCCGGGTCACCGGCCGGTGTCGGGTAGCCGCCGCGGCGACCGCCCCGAGCAACACCGGCCCGCCGACTGCCAGCGCGGTGAACGCCGCACCCGCCGTACGGTCCGGGCGGTAGAGGCGGCGCTCCAGCGCGCCCGCGGCCTGCCCGAAGCCGGCCACCGGGTGCCACCGGCGGGGGTCGCCGAGCGCCCTGTCCAGCGCGTACCCGGCCAGCAGCCCCACCGCGTTCGCCATCGGCGCTGTCCGTCGCACCCGCACCACCTCCGGCCGGCCAGCCTAGACGAGCAATCCGTGAACCAGCCCAACCCACGGTCCCGCACCGGCAACGAGAACCTGTGGAGTGAACAGGCAGACCAACCTGCCGACGCCGGTCACGCGGGGTGACGACGCTGGTCGCGCCGCCACCCCGCCCCCGTCGTGCCGCACCGGCCGTGTCGGGTGCTGCCGTCTCGCCGCGGCACCCGGCACCCGGCACCCGGCACCCGGCACCCGGCACCCGGCACCCGGCACCGAGATGGTGCTTGGCCAGCTCGACCGCCGCCCAATTCGCGACGGCCGAGCCGATCGGTCAGGCTGGCTGCGGGATCCGGCCCCGACCACGCCGTCCTCGGCCGGGCTGCGCCGGCTCCGGCTGCCCCTCGTCGGGCACCGGCCCCAACTCGATGTCCAGGTCGCCGTCGGCGTTGTCGTCGTCGTGCGCCTCGGGCGGAGGGGCCAACTCGTCCTCGAGGGCCGGCGGACCGTCGGCCTGCCCGCCGCTCGCGGCCGCTCCGCCGTCACCGAAGGCCCCGCCGCTCGGGGAGCTGTCGTCGTCCGCCGGGCCATTGCCGAACGGGCTGGTCCGCAGCTCCGCGTAGTCGGGCAGCTCGAAGTCGTCGTCCAGCGGACGGTCGTCGGGCAGCACGGGTGCCTGCCCGGCCGGCACCGGCTCGGTGGGCTCGCCGTGCACCCGACTCTCGGCCTCCGCGTCCTCCACGGTGCTGGTCGCCATGCTCGGCCGGTTACGCAGGAAGCGGGCGCGACCCCGGGACAGGTCATGGCCGACGGCGACCGCCTCCAGCTCGTAGACAGTGCGGTGGTTGCCGGCGTCGTCGGTCCAGTCGCGGGTGTAGAGCCGCCCGCAGACCACCACCGGATCACCGACCATGACGGAGGCCGCCACCCCCTCGGCGAGCTTGCGCCAGCAGTTGACGCGGACGCGGAGCGAATTGCCGTCAACCCACCGGCCGCTGTCCCGATCGAGTCGGCGGGCGGTGGAGGCGACCTTGAAGTTGGCCACCAGAGTGTTGCTCTGGGTCGTACGACGCCACTCGGGCGTGGTCAGCACATTGCCGACGATTGTCACGTAAGTGTCGAACATCATCCCTCCAGGGGGATCGGGGCCTGCCTGCGCGAGTCGACTCGACACCGAGCATCGACACTGGAAGCACCCATCGCGAGGGCTCATCCCCGGCCTGTGGATGACGAACCCACCTGTGGACAACGCCCTGATCACGCCCGAACGTGGTAGGCCCGACCCGCCCGACCCGCCGTCCACGGTTTCCCAGGCCACCCGAACTGGGTAAGGACTTGATCAACGCACCACCGACAGCTCCACGTCGACGAGAGGTCAGCGCCATGACGATCACCACCATCGACTCCGCGAACGCTTCCGAGGCGCAGCGATGAGCGCCGTGGCGAACCCGGCCACCGTGGCTGAGTGCCTGCGGGTGGGCGCCGGGTTCTCGCAGGGCGACCGCAACTGGATCGCCGAGCAGTTCGCCACCCTCGACGCCCGGCTCGCCAGCTTCCACGCTGACGCCACCGAGCTGGAGGTGTCGGTGAAGGACCGGGAAGCGCGTGGCCAGAAGGTCACCCTGGAGTGCTGGATCGCCGGCCGGCAGAAGATCGTCACCACCTCCGCCGAGGAGGACCTGCACGCCGCCCTCAATGACGTCCGTGACGACCTGCGCCGTCGACTCAACGACGCCAAGACCCGCCAGGAGCCGCGGCACAACAAGCACCTGCGCGACCTCCCCCAGCCGCAGTTGGAGCCCGACGAGTCGGAGAACCCGACCCCCCGCGCCGACGCGGAAACTGCCTGACCCACGCCACACCCCCGCGATCTTGCACTTTCGGCTCCCGAACAGCGGCTATTGCCCCTTACGTCGGGACAGAAAGTGCAAGATCGCGGGATGAGTGGGGGCGAGCGGGGTGTGGGCGGGGACGGGCTACCGCTCGGTAGGTTGGCGGCGTAGCGTCGCGTTCGTGGAACCGGACGTGTTGGGGCCGCCGTACGAGCGGCAGACGATCGACCTGGGCACCGACGACGAAGGCCCCGTTGTCGCGACACTGGTCCGACGACGGGCCGAGCGCCCCACCGGACGGGCCGTGCTCTACGTGCACGGCTTCGTCGACTACTTCTTCCAGACGCACCTGGCTGACTTCTTCGCCGAGCGAGGCTGGGATTTCTACGCGCTCGACCTGCGCAAATACGGCCGCAGTCTGCTCCCGGCCCAGACCCCCAACTTCTGCCGCGACATCAGCGACTACTTCCCCGAGCTGGACGCCGCCGCCGAGATCATCCGCGCCGACGACGGGCACGACACCCTGCTGGCGATGGGCCACTCCACCGGCGGCCTGATCATCTCGCTCTGGGCGGATGCCCGCCGCGACACCGGCACCATCGACGGCCTGGTGCTCAACAGCCCCTTCTTCGATCTGAACGCCCCCTGGGCGGTCCGTCGCCCCCTCGCGGCCGCCGCGTCCCGGCTGGGCCGCAGGGCGCCGCACCGCATCCTCCCGTTCGGGCTGGGCACCGTGTACGGCGAGAGCATCCACTCCGACCACCGCGGCGAGTGGACCTACGACCTGGCGTGGAAGCCGCTGGCCGGGTTCCCGGTCCGGGCCGGCTGGCTGAACGCGATCCGCACCGGGCAACGTCGGCTCCGGGCCGGGCTGGACATCCAGGTGCCGGTGCTGCTGGCCTGCTCGACCCGGTCCTTCCGGGGCACCAAGTGGCACGACAACGCGACACTGGCCGACGCCGTGCTGGACGTCGAGCACATGGTCCGCTACGCGCCCCGCCTCGGTCGCCACGTCACACTGGCCCGTTTCGACGGAGGGCTGCACGATCTCACGCTCTCCGGCCCCGTCGTACGGAAGAAGGTGTTCGACGAGGTGGGCCGCTGGGCCGAGGCGTTCCTCGCCGCCGGCCCCACCGCCCCGGCCGACGCGGCGCCGGCCGATGCTGCCCCAGCCGACGGCGCATCTACCGCCGCCGACACAGCGCCGGCCAACGCGCAGACGGTCGGCGCGCAGACGGTCGGCGCGCAGACGGTCGACCCGGCGGGGGCGGCGACGCCCAGCGGCTGACAGGCCGGCCGGCGCGAAAGGTCAAATGTCGCCCGGTGTCGCCGGGAGGACGGCACGGATTCGGTCGAAGGTCGCCACCGGGTGCGCGCCGACGCCGGGCAGGACCAGGCCCAGGCAGTACGGGGAAACCTCACCGGTGGGTTCAGCCTGCACGATGAAGACCGGCGCGCCGACGTACCCCGGCGGCAGCTCGGTGGTGATCAGCACGGCGTCCCCGTCGCGGACCACCCGCTCGATCGCGACCTCCAGCGGTCGCGACCCGTCTTCGCGTACCCCATGGGCCAGCACGAAAGCGGAATTGGCGTCGGCGCCGAGGCGGGCGACGACCTCGGGCCCGGCGGCGATCCCCGCCGGCACCGGCTGGACGCGCCACCGCCAGCCGCCGTCGCCGGCGTACCGGTGCAGGCCAGCGGTCGGCAACACCGCGACCCCGTCGCCCGCGAAGCGTGCCCACCCGGGCACGATCGCGGCCTCGGAAATGACGGCCGGGGCCACCCCGGCCGGCTCGGTGACGCTCGCCCGCAGGCTCAACTCACCACCCGAACCGCCCACCAGGTCCGACGCCGTCAGCAGCGACTCCCCCACCGGGTCGTCGCCGCCCTGGAAGAAGAAAGCGGTACCGAAGTCGCCCGAGGACCGGTACGGAAGGATGGCGCGACCGACGACCTGGCACAGCTCGTAGGCGACGTCGCTCTCGGCGTCGGAATCCAGCAACACCAGCCAAAGGTACGGTCCGTGGCCAGGCCGCTTCGCGGTAACCCGGATGCCCGCTACGAGGCGGACGTGAGACTCTGCTCGGCAACGTGGACGCGGGCACCCCTTTTCACCGTCGGGCAGTGGGACGGCGGTACCCTCTGGGCGCGACATCCACGCCACACGCGCCCGTAGCTCAGCGGATAGAGCAGGGGACTTCTAATCCCAAGGCCGCAGGTTCGAATCCTGCCGGGCGCACCCCACCACCGCAGGTCAGCGGCTTGCCGTGCCCGGTCCGGTCGGTCACCCCGACCCCCGTACAGCCATTCGTAGAGCCACGTCACCCGAAGAAGTCCCTTCGCGACCTCGTCCACGGCGGCCCGTTCGATCTCCGGCAGCCGCAGCCAGTCGAGTCCGGCGTTGCCGCACCACCGCTGTTGCAACCTCTGCCGGTCAGCCGCGCTCAGGCAAGTAGCGCCCGAAGCTGCCCTATTGCGTCAAGCACCTCAGTGCGGTGCCTGCCATCCTTGATCCACGCCGGCAAGCGCTCAACCAGGGTCTGGCTTCCCATGTACTGGCCGCGTTCCCGCAACCGAGCGGACACGTACGTCTCCAGCAGGTTCAGGTGCTCTGCGTTGTACGCCCAGAGCACACGCCCACGGCACTCTGTCGACAACCAGAGTGGCAGGCCGAAGTAGGGGTCATTCGGACCCGAGAGTTCAGGGAAGGCGCGCGCGTTGTTGGCGAGGCGAGGGGCATCCCAGAGGTCCGTATACGCGCACCCGAGACAACTCAGCCGACGACGCAGCCAAACATCATGCCGAGTACCGTCGGCGAGCTCCTCGGGACAAGGGAGGACCGAGGCACGTTCTGCACAGCGTGGGCAGCGGACGAAGACCTCGCCAGCAGCCAAGCCGCCCAGCCAATGCCTCGGATCGCGGAAGCGCCCGATGTTCCCATTCTCGGCCGCCGCCATAGATCAACTGTACAGCCATCGGTACAGCCAAGAACGCCGCCACAGGCCGACACCAACGGGCGGCGACGGACAGGCTGACCAGGGACGCACCCGCGCCACCAGCCATCCGTGATCTTCGTCCAATCCCAAGGCCGCAGGTTCGAATCCTGCTGGGCACAGCGTCACTCTCAGACCATCTCAGTCTGCTCAGAGCTCCTGTCGAAGCAGACTGAGTGGAGGGCCCTTCGTCCCTTGTGGATGTATTTGGGTGAGTGTTTCGCCGCGGCCTTGCCATTGCGCAATCGTGGGCGTGTATCCATCCTTGCTTCTCCGTCCACTGACGGTAGTATCTCCGTGTTTTTGCTTGCAACGGGGAGGAAGACCACATGCGATGGAAGTTCCCGGCCGGCGCCCTATTGGCGCTGGCCTTTGTGATTCCGGCGGCACCGGCGGTGGCTCAGATCGAATCGCCCGGGCTGAACGAGGCCTGCCAAACGGTCGAGCGCAAGGCGTACAAGGACATCCGCGAGCTTGTCACCATCGACCTGGATACCGCCACCGAGCAGGAGGTACGGGTGTTGGCCGCCCGGATCCTGTCCGCGGCGAACGCCGACGAGTTGCCCGTTCTGCCCGGCGCCATTCAGGATGCGCTGAAGGGCACCGAGGATGAGCTCCGCGCATTCCTCAAGACGGGCGTACAGAATGCCTGGTCGGTGGCTCTACGGATCACTGTGGTTCGCACGTTGACGGACGCCGGCACCAACGTGGAGGCGGCCGCGCAGAAGGTGCTCGGGGAGGCGACCGTCGATGCCTACCTGGCTTACCTGAATGACGGTCTGTACGCCGCCCGTGAGCTTGACTGCGCGTCTCAGCCCACGCCGACGCCGACGTCTCAGCCCACACCGAGCGCTTCGCCCAGCGCCACGAGCGTCGCACCGACTCCTACCGTCTCCGCCAGCCCGGGCGGGCCCGGCGGCGAGGGTGGCGAGGGCGGTGGGCTGCCCGTGACCGGTGCTGACACCGCGACAGTGGCCGGCATTGGCGGTGTGCTCCTGCTCCTCGGCGGCGCGGGCTACCTGATCGGCCGCCGACGCCGTTCGCGCTTCGTGGCATAGCTCACCTGACGCGCCCGGCTCGATGCGTCGTCGAGCCGGGCGCGTCAACGCCGTGCGTGGCCGTCGCGGATGCGGCGGGGGCAGTCGTGCTGGGCGAACGCGCGCTTGCGGGAGTTCATCGGGCTTGCCCGCGTAGCGAGAAGCCACTGCGCTGATGGCGTCGGGCCGTGTCGATGTTCGGCACTCCTCAGGTGATCCTCTTCAGCGAGGACGTCTCCCGCGCCGCCGAGTTCTACGCCGGCCTCGGCTTCACCGAGTCCTTCCGGGTGCGGGACCGCGTGGCGCTCGGCTTCACCGTGGGGGCAGGCCCGCACGGACGGTGTGCTCAGCCCTGCTGGTGACGCTCATTGCGCCGAAGGGCCTCTTCGAGTTGGTCCTCAAGAATGATGATCCGGCAGGCCGAGGCCATGTCGGTGCCCTGGTCGCACATCTCCCGAGCCCTCGCGGCAAGGCGCAGTTGGTAGCGGGAGTAGCGGCGGTGCCCCCCACTGGAGCGCTGCGGGTCGATCAGTTTCGCCTCGCCGAGCCGGCGCAGAAAATCCTGCGAGCAGCCGAGGATCTCGGCGGCACGGCCCATCGTGTAGGCGGGGTAGTCCTCATCGTCGAGCATGTCGTCGGGTTGAGCCATGGAACCTCCATAGCGGGTCAACGACCTCGGCCTGTTCGCCGAGCAGATCGACCCGCTGACCGGGGAGCAGCTGGGCAACTTCCCCCAGGCGTTCTC
>NZ_JBEZGJ010000075.1:0-33312 GCF_040649965.1 Micromonospora sp. NPDC048843 | reverse complement strand
AATGCGTATGGTCCGACTGAGGCGACGGTTAATTGTACTGATTATGTGATTGAGCCGGGTGTGGAGGTGTCTTCGGGGGCGGTGCCGATTGGTCGTCCGTTTTGGAATACGCGGGTGTTTGTTTTGGATGATTTTCTTCAGCCTGTTCCGGTGGGTGTTCCGGGTGAGCTTTATGTGTCGGGTGTGGTGTTGGCGCGGGGTTATTTGCGTCGTCCTGGGTTGACGGCGGAGCGGTTTGTGGCGGCGTCGGGTGGGCGGCGGATGTATCGCACTGGTGATGTGGTGCGGTGGCGGGCTGATGGGCAGCTGGAGTTCGTGAGCCGAGCCGACAGCCAGGTGAAGGTGCGTGGTTTCCGGATCGAGACCGGTGAGATCGAGTCGGCGCTGATGGCGTCGCCCGGCGTCGCGCTCGCCGCAGTGACGGTGCGGGAGGACCGGGCGGGCGACCGTCGCCTGGTCGCCTACGTGGTGCCCGCCGCGGGCACCACGGTGGAGCCGGGCCCGCTGCGCAAGCAGCTCGGCGAGACCCTGCCGGACTACATGGTTCCCGCGGCGATCGTCGCCCTGGACGCCCTGCCACGGACGCCGAACGGCAAGCTCGACACCGCTGCGCTGCCCGCGCCCACGCACCAGGTCGGCCCTGGCTCCCGCGAACCCCGCTCCGCCCGGGAGGAACTGCTCGGCCGGCTGTTCGCCGAGGTACTCGGGCTGGAGCGGGTCGGCGTCGACGAGGACTTCTTCGGCCTCGGCGGCGACAGCATCCTGTCGCTCCAGCTCGTCGGCCGAGCCCGCGCGGCCGGGCTGACGCTGAGTCCGCGCGACGTGTTCGAGCACCGTACGGTCGAGGCCCTCGCCGACGTCGTGACCGAGGCGGCCGTCCCGGTCGTCACCGACACGGCCGGCGACTCCGGTGAGGTCACGCCGATGCCGATCACCCGGTGGCTGCACGACCTCGCCGGCGACGGCGGCCCGATCGACAGCTACCACCAGTCAATGCTGGTCCAGGTGCCCGCCGAGGCTCGCCTCGACGACCTCGCGGCGGCGCTCCAGACGGTGATCGACCACCACGACGCGCTCCGGCTGCGCGGCACCTGGAACTACGAGATCCGGCCCCGCGCGACCGTTCCCGCCGTCCCGCTGCTGCGCCGGGTCGACATCCGCGGGCTCGGCGACGACGAGCTGCCCGCGGTCCTGCGCGAGCACGGCGTCGCCGCGGCCGGCGAGCTCGCCCCGCGCGACGGCGAGATGCTGCGGGCGGTCTGGTTCGACCGTGGACCGGAGCCCGGGCTGCTCCTGCTCGTCCTGCACCATCTGGTCGTGGACGGGGTCTCCTGGCGGATCCTGCTGCCCGACCTCGCGGCGGCGTGGCGGGCGCACCGCGCGGGCGCAGCGCCGCAGCTGCCACCGGCCGGCACCGCGCTGCGGGATTGGGCGCATCGCCTGGCCCGGGAGGCGGAGAACCCCCGCCGGACCGCGGAGCTGCCGATGTGGCGGGCGATCGCGGAGGCCGGCTCGCCGCCGCTGACCGACCCGCTGGACCGCTCGCGGGACACCACCGGGAGCACCGGGCACCTGATCGTCACGCTGCCCGCCGAGGTCACCGAACCGCTGCTGACCGAGGTACCTGCCGCGTTCCGGGCCGAGATCAACGATGTGCTGCTGACCGCTCTGGCCCTCGCGGTGGGGCGCTGGCGGCGCGAGCGCGGCCCGGTGGAGGGCACTGGCGTGCGGATCGACCTCGAAGGTCACGGCCGTGAGCAGGAGGCGCTGCCGGGGACCGACCTGACCCGGACGGTCGGCTGGTTCACCGCGCTCTACCCGGTGCACCTCGACCCCGGTGACCTCGACGAGCGCGAGGTGTGGTCGGGGGGTCCGGCCGCCGGGACGGCGCTGAAGCGGGTGAAGGAACAGCTGCGCCGGATCCCGGACAAGGGCCTGGGCTACGGGCTGCTGCGCTACCTGAACCCGCGGACCGCCGCGGTGCTGGCCGAAGCCGAACCGCCGCAGTTGCGGTTCAACTACCTGGGCCGGGTTGGCGCGACCCGGGAGGGCGACTGGGCCCCGGTTCCCGGAGGTGGGTTCGGTGGCGGCCGCGACCCGCGCATGCCGCTGGCCTACGCCGTCGACCTGCTCGCCGGGACCCGCGAGAGCCCCGCCGGACCGGAACTGGTCTGCACCTGGACCTGGGCCGGCGAGCTGCTGACCGAACCGGACGTGCAAGCCCTCGCCGACGCCTGGGGCGACGCCCTGCGCGCGCTCGCCCGGCAGGCCACCCAGCCGGACGCAGGCGGCTTCACGCCGTCCGACGTCTCGCTGTCACTGCTGGACCAGAACGAAATCGACATGCTGCAAGCCGAGTGGAGGACAGAGAAGTGAACCGGGCCGAACTCGAGGACATCCTTCCGCTGTCCCCGTTGCAGGAGGGCCTGCTGTTCCACAGCGCCTACCACGCCGAACAACTCGACATATACATCGTCCAGATGTCGCTGGAACTGACCGGACGGCTGGACATCGAGCGGCTGCGCCACGCCGCGGCCGGTCTCCAGCGCCGCTACCCGAACCTGCGCGCGGGATTCCGGCATCAAGGGCTGAGTCGTCCGGTGCAGCTGATTCCGCGCGAGGTGCCGCTGCGGTTCGAGGAGATCGACCTGAGCGGCCTCGCGGAGGACGACCGGGAGCGGCGGCTGGCCGAGTTCCTGGACGCCGACCGGGTCCGGCGGTTCGACCTGGCCGACCCGCCGCTGGTCCGCTTCACGCTGATCCGGCTCGACGTGCGGCGCTACCGCTTCGTGCTGACCAACCACCACATCCTGTGGGACGGCTGGTCCCGGCCGATGCTGCTGCGCGACCTGCTCGCCCTGTACGCCGCCGACGGCGACGGCTCCGGGCTGGCGCCGATCCAGCCGTACAAGAAGTACCTTGCCTGGCTGGGCGCGCAGGACCCGGAGGCCACCGCCGAGGCGTGGCGGGAGTCGCTGGCCGGCCTGGAAACGCCGACGCTGATCGCCCCGTCCGGTGCCGGACGGTCCAGCGTGCTGCCCGGCCAGCTCGACTTCACACTGAGCGAGGCGGAGGAGACCCGGCTCAACGACCGCGTCCGCGAGTACGGTCTCACCCTCAACACCGTCGTGCAGGGCGCCTGGGCGCTCGTGCTGTCCAAGCTGGTCGGCCGCGACGACGTGGTGTTCGGCGTGACCGTCTCCGGGCGGCCCGCCGATCTGCCCGGCGTCGACCGGATGGTCGGCATGTTCATCAACACCGTGCCGCTGCGGCTGCGGCTCGACCCGGCGGAGAGCCTCGCGGAGATGCTCGCCCGGCTCCAGGGCGAGCAGGCCCGGCTGCTGACGCACCAACACGTCCGCCTCGCCGAGGTGCAGCGTTCGACCGGTCTCGGCGAACTGTTCGACACCAAGACCGTGGTGGAGAACTATCCCCGCGACCCGGTGCAGCGCGGCGACGGCGAGGACGGCGACGGCGACCTGAAGGTCACTGCGGTGGAGAGCCGCGACTGCGCCCACTATCCGCTCGGCCTGGTCGCCAAGCTGGGGGCGCGGCTGCGGTTCCGACTCGACTACCAGCCCGGTCACGTCACCGCCGAGTACGCCGCGGACGTACTGCGACAGTACGGGCGCGTGCTCGACGCGTTCCTCGTCGACCCGGCGGTGCGGCTGTCCCGCCTGGACCTGACCGACCCGTCCCCGATGCTGAGCGCCGGAACCGGGCCGGCACTGCCCGAGAACGTGACGACGCTGCCGGCGATGTTCGCGGAGCAGGTCGCGCGGACGCCGGACGCCCCGGCCCTGCGGCACGGCGACACCGAACTTTCCTACGCCGAGTTGGACCGCCGCTCGGCTGCCCTCGCGGCGCACCTGGCCCACGTCGGCGCCGGACCGGAGAAGGTCGTCGTGGTCGCCCTGCCGCCCGGCGCCGAGCAGGTGGTGGCGTTGCTCGCGGTGGCCCGCTCCTGCGCCGCCTATCTGCCGGTCGACCCCACCCACCCTCGCGAGCGGCTGGCCACGATCTGTGCCGACGCCGCGCCGATGCTGGCGGTGACCTCGAGTTCGACCGCGGACCTGCTGCCCGCCGGCCTGCCGCAGGTACGCGTCGACCAGCCGGTCGACCCGGCCGGGCCGCCGGCAGCGCAGGCGGATCCGGCGTCGGCGGCGTATGTGATCTACACGTCCGGGTCGACCGGCGTGCCCAAGGGCGTGGTCGTCTCGCACGGCTCGCTGGGCGCCTACCTGTCCCGGTCGGACTACCCGGGCCTGTCCGGGGTGGTCCCGCTGCACTCATCGGCGGCGTTCGACCTGGCGGTCACCTCACTGTGGGGGCCGCTCGTGGCCGGTGGTTGCGTATGGGTGTCGCCACTCGAGCCCGGCGCCGAGGTGTCGCTGGTGAAGGCCACGCCGACGCACGCGCCGCTGCTGGCCGGTGTCTCGCCCTCCGGGACGCTGGTCATGGCGGGGGAGCAACTGGTCGGGGCGGTGCTCGCGGACTGGCGGTCGGCCAACCCAGATGTCCCGGTCCACAACTCGTACGGGCCGACGGAGACCACGGTCAACGCCACCGAGTTCGTGATCCGGGCAGGCGCGCCGGTGCCGGACGGCGTGGTACCGATCGGCCGGCCGCGTGCCGGTGTCCGGCTTCTGGTCCTCGACCCGTGGTTGCGGCCGGTGCCGGCGGGCGTGCCCGGCGAGCTGTACGTGGCCGGTTCCGGCGTGGCCCGCGGTTACGTTGGCCGCCCGGGGCTGACCGCGGAACGGTTCGTGGCGGCCGCGGACGGACGCCGGATGTACCGCACCGGTGATGTGGTGCGGTGGCGGTCGGACGGTGAGCTGGAGTTCGTGCGCCGCGCGGACGGTCAGGTGAAGGTTCGCGGCTTCCGGATCGAGACTGGCGAGATCGAATCGGTCCTGCTGGCATCGCCCGGAATAACCGCCGCCGCGGTCGTCGTCCGGGACGAGCGGCTGATCGCGTACGTCGTTCCGGCCGCGGAGCCCGCCGAGCTGAGGAAGCGCCTCGGCGAGGTCCTGCCGGACTACATGGTGCCGTCCGCGATCGTCGGGCTGGCGGAGCTGCCGCGTACGGCGAACGGCAAGCTCGACAGCGCGGCCCTTCCCGCCCCGGACGGGGCCGCCGGCGACACGCCCGTACGCGGGGAACCACGCGACCCGCGCGAGGAGATCCTCTGTGGCCTCTTCGCCGACCTGCTCGGACTTGAACGGGTCGGGGTCGACGACGACTTCTTCCAGCTCGGCGGACACTCGCTGAAGGCGCTGCTGCTGGTAAGCCGGGTGCGGGCCGTGCTCGGCGCGGATCTGCCGATCCAGCAGCTGTTCGCCACGCCGACCGTCGCGGGACTGGCCCGTGCGCTGGACGGCGCCGCCTCAGCCCGCCCGGCCGTCACCGCCGGGCCGCGCCCACCGAGGCTCCCGCTCTCGCACGCGCAGCAGCGGCTCTGGTTCCTCAATCGGCTCCAGAGCGCTGCGGCCAACTACAACGTCCCGGTCGCCCGTCGGTTCACCGGACCGCTCGATGTCGCCGCGCTGGAGGCCGCGCTGGCCGACCTGACCGCCCGGCACGAGGTGCTGCGCACCGTCATCGCCGAGGACGACCAGGGTCCGCACCAGGTGATCCGGGAGGCCGCTGTGGTACGGCCGGCGCTGCCCGTGGTCACCACGACCGAACAGGAGCTGCCCGGACTGCTGCGGGCGGCCGCCGCCGAGGGGTTCGGCCTCGCCGCCGACACCCCGCTGCGGGCCCGGCTGTTCCGGCTCGGCCCGCAGGAGCACGTACTGCTGCTGGTCGTGCACCACATCGCCAGCGACGCCTTGTCCCGGGGCCCGCTCGCCCGTGACCTGACCGCCGCCTACCGGGCGCGCACACGCGGCAGGGCCCCCGAGTGGGCGCCGCTGAGCGTGCAGTACGCCGACTACGCACTCTGGCAGCACGCCCACCTCGGCGACGAGGGGAATCCGGACAGCGTCGCCGGGCGCCAAATCGCGTACTGGCGGGAGGTTCTCGCCGGACTGCCGGACCAGCTCGACCTGCCCACCGACCGGCCGCGTCCGGCGGAGCTGTCGGCGGCCGGCGGGCGGGTGCCGTTCACGATCCCGGCCGAGTTGCACCGGTCGTTGGGCAAGCTCGCCCGTAAGCAGCAGGCCAGCCTGTTCATGGTGGTCCAGGCGGCGGTCGCGGTCGTGCTGTCCCGGTCCGGCGCCGGCGACGACGTGCCGATCGGCACCCCGATCGCGGGCCGGCCGGACGAGGCGCTCGACGCGCTGATCGGCTTCTTCCTGAACACGCTTGTGCTGCGTACCGACACCAGCGGCGACCCCACCTTCGCCGAGCTGCTGCGTCGGGTCCGGGACACCGACGTGGCCGCGTACGCCCACCAGGACGTGCCGTTCGAGCGGCTGGTCGAGGTGCTGAATCCGCCTCGGTCGCTGGCCCGGCACCCGCTGTTCCAGGTCATGCTGGCCTTCGACAACACCGACCAGCACGAGGCCCGGGAGGCGGTCCGGTCGCTGGACGGCCTCGCGGTCACGGGGCAGCGGATCGGCGCCGAGGTGGCCCGCTTCGACCTGATGTTCGCGATCACCGAGCAGACCGGGGAGGACGGTTCCCCGGGCGGGCTGACCGGCGTGCTGGAATACCACGCCGACCTGTTCGACGCCGCCACCGCCCGCGGCCTGCGCGACCGTCTGCTGCGCATCCTCGCAGCGGTCGTCGAGGCCCCAGACCGGCGGATCGGCGAGCTGCCGGTGATGGACGCCGCCGAGGAGTTGGCGCTCCAGGAGTGGAACGCCACTGCGGCCGCGTTGCCGTACCGGACCCCGGCCGACTGGTTCGCGGCCCGGGTCCGGGCCATCCCGGACGAGCCGGCGCTGGTCGAGCCCGGCGGCGACGTGCTCACCTACGCCGAGCTGGACGCGCGAGCGAACCGGCTCGCCAACCGGCTGCTGGCGCACGGGGCCGGCCCGGAGCGGTTCGTCGCGCTGGCCCTGCCCCGGTCGGCGTCGCTGGCGGTGGCCATGCTCGCGGTCCTCAAGGCCGGCGCCGGGTACGTGCCGCTGGACCTGGACTACCCGGCGGAACGGCTGGCGTACATGCTCCGCGACGCGGCCCCCGCGCTGGTGTTGAGCACGGCCGCGGCCGCCGACCGGCTGCCCCCGCACGAGCTGCCGACGCTCCTGCTCGACGAGGAACCGGACGGTCCGGCCAGCGAACCGGCGGACCCGGGCCGCGACCCGCGCCATCCGGCTTACATGATCTACACCTCCGGCTCGACCGGCCGGCCCAAGGGCGTGGTCATGCCGGCCGGCGCGCTGGTCAACCTGATCGCCTGGCACGCGTCGGCGCTGCCCGGTGGCCCCGGCACCCGGACCGCGCAGTTCGCGGCGATCAGCTTCGACGTGTCCGTGCAGGAGACGCTCGGTGCGCTGCTCACCGGCCGTACGCTCGCGCCATGCCCGGAGGAGGTTCGCCGGGACCCGCGGGAGCTGCTCGCCTGGCTCGAACGCGAGCGAATCAGCGAGTTCCACGGGCCGAATCTGGTGGTCGACGCGCTCGCCGAGGCGGCCGTCGGGACCGCCTCGGAGCTGCCCGAGCTGCGCGCGGTGATTCAGGCCGGTGAGGCGCTCACGCTCAACCCGTCGGTCCGCCGGTTGGTTGCGGCCCGGCCCGGCCGGCGGCTGCACAACCACTACGGCCCGACCGAGACTCACGTCGGCACCGCGTTCGTCCTGCCCGACGCGGTCGCGGACTGGCCAGCAGCCCCGCCGATCGGACGGCCGATCGGTAACACCGCCGCGCACGTGCTGGACGACCGCCTACGGCCGGTGCCCGACGGTGTGCCCGGCGAGCTCTATCTGGCCGGGGCGGGGCTAGCCCGTGGGTACCACCGGCGGCCCGGGCTGACCGCGGAGCGGTTCGTGGCCAGCCCGGCCGGTGGTCGCATGTACCGCACCGGCGACCTCGTCCGCCGACGCGGTGGCGAACTGGAGTACCTGGGCCGCGCCGACCACCAGGTCAAGGTGCGCGGTTTCCGGATCGAACCGGGGGAGATCGAGGCCCGGCTCGCCGAGCACCCGTCGGTCGGGCGCTGCGCGGTCGTGCCCCGCGAGGACCGGCCCGGCATCCGGCGCCTGATCGCGTACGTCGTCCCTGTCGAGGGAGAGCGGCCCGAGCCCGGGCTGCTCACCAAGCACGTGGGCGAGACGCTGCCGGACTACATGATCCCATCGGCGTTCGTCATGCTCGCCGAGCTGCCACTGTCACCCAACGGCAAGCTGGACCGCGGCGCGTTGCCGGCTCCGGACGGCAGGGCCACCGCGTCCCGGGCCCCGGTCGGCCCGCGCGAGGAGGTGCTCTGTGACCTGTTCGCCGAGATCCTCGGGCTGCCCTCGGTTGGCGTCGACGACGATTTCTTCGCCCTCGGCGGCCATTCGTTGCTGGCCGGCCGACTCGCCAACCGGATCCGCGACGCGTTCGGCCTGCCGGTGCCGATCCGGCACCTGTTCACCGCCCCGACCGTCGCCCGGCTAGCCGCCGAGCTGGAGAGCGGCCGGCCCGCCCAGGTGTTCGGGCCGGTGCTGTCGCTGCGGCCCGCCGGGTCGGCGACCCCGCTGTTCTGCGTGCACCCGGCGGCCGGGCTGAGCTGGTGCTACGCCGGGCTGGTCCGGCATCTCGGGCCTGAGGTGCCGCTGTACGGGCTGCAGGCGCGCGGCCTGGACGGCGGCGGTGAGCTGCCGGCCAGGGTGGACGACATGATTGCCGGCTACGTCGAGCAGCTGCGGGCGGCCCGTCCGGAGGGGCCGTACCGGCTGCTCGGCTGGTCGTTCGGCGGCGTGGTCGCGCACGCCATGGCGGTCCTGCTCCGCGAGCAGGGCGCCGAGGTCGAGGAGCTGATCATCGCGGACGCCTACCCGAACCGGCGGCCTGGCGGGCCGGAGCCCACCGAGGCCGAGATCATCGGAAACAACCTGCGGGCCATCGGCTTCGAGTTCACCCCGGAGGAACTCACCCAGGGCGGCTTCCCGCTGGCCCGCTACCGCGAGTTCCTGCGCCGGGAAGGACGTTCGGTGGCCGACCTCGACGAGGCCCAGCTACTCGCGGTCAAGGACGTCTACGTCAACAACGTCCGGCTGATGCGCCGGCACACGCCCGGGGTCTTCGACGGCCCGCTCACGTTCTTCACCGCCGGCCGGGCCTCGGCCGAGGCGAAGGCCCGGCGTGACGCGCAGTCGTGGGCGCCGTTCGTCACAGGACCCATCACCGATGTCGAAGTGGACGCCGAGCACGAACAACTGTTCACCGAGCCGGTGCCGACCGCCCTGATCGGCGCCGTGCTCGCCCGCCCCTGACCGTTTGCCGCAACGAAGGAGATCCTCGTGTTCCGGACGATGCTCAAGTCCAAGATCCACCGAGCCGCCGTCACCCAGGCCGACCTGCACTACGTCGGGTCGCTGACCGTCGACGCTGACCTGTTGAAGGCCGCCGACCTGCTGCCCGGAGAGCTGGTGCACATCGTCGACGTCAACAACGGCGCACGGTTCGAGACGTACGTCATCGAGGGCGAGCCCGGCACCGGCGTCATGAAGGTCAACGGTGCGGCTGCTCGGCTGGTACAGCCGAACGACCTGATCATCGTCATCGGGTACGGCGTGATGGACGACGCCGAGGCCCGTGACTTCGTGCCGCGGGTGGTCTTCGTCGACGACCACAACCAGGTCGTCGAGGTCGGCTCGGACCCCACCACCGCGGACGGCCGCGTGCTCGTCGACGCCGTGCCCCCGGCGTTCGTCGGCTGATCGGCACCCCTACCCGAGAAAGGACGCGACCATGACCGTCGACATCACCTGGAAGCCGCTCGAGATCCGGCCCGCCGACGCAGGCAGGCCCGGCAGCGCCGCCGGCCTCGCCGAGTACCTGTCCGACCGGCGTGCGATCGACGAGCTGCTGCTGCGCAACAAGGCCCTGGTCTTCCGTGACTTCGGCGTCGACCCCGGCGAGCTGGAGCAGGTCATGGACCTGCTGCTGCCGCACCGGCTCGCGTACGTGCACGGCACCACTCCGCGCACGAAGGTCGGCGACAACGTCTACACGTCGACCGAGTATCCCGAGGCGTTCACGATCACCATGCACAACGAACTGTCGTACGCCGCCACCTGGCCGGCTCGGTTGTTCTTCTACTGCCACACTCCGGCGGCTACCGGCGGCGCCACCCCGGTCGTGGACGGGACGCGCTGGCTGGAGTCGATCGACGACGAGGTTCGCGAAGCCTTCGCCCAAGGGCTGATATACAGGCAGAACCTGCACGGCGGCCTGGGCCTGGGCAAGAGCTGGCAGGACTCCTTCGAGGTGGACAGCCGGGAAGCCGCCGAGGAGATCCTTGCCTCCACCGGCGCCACCTGGCAGTGGCGCGCGGACGGCGGGCTGCGGATCAACCAGCCCGCCCCGTCGACGCTCAAGCACCCGGTCACCGGCGAGGAGGTCTGGTTCAACCAGTCCGACCAGTGGCACATCGCCGGTCTCGAGGAGGAGTACGCGATGGCGCTGGCCGAGATGATGCCGGAGGAGGACTTCCCGCAGTCGGTGACGTTCGCCGACGGCAGCCCGATTCCGGCCGAGTACGTGCGGCAGGTCCGGGACCGTGGCCTGGAGGCGGCGATCGACGTCGACTGGCGGGCCGGTGACCTCATGGTGATCGACAACGTCGCTGTCGGGCACGGACGGCGTCCGTACTCCGGTGCCCGGCGCATCCTCGTCGGCATGTCGGACTGAGCCCGGGTCCCCGCATACAGCGGTCGGTGAGCCGGGGCCATTGGGTACCCTGAGCCGGATGGACGAGCTGACACGGATCACGGGCCGGCTCCGGGCCGCCGGCCCGTGGGCCGTGGTCCGAGCGGTCCTGCTCACCGTGGCGATGGCGTCTCCGCTGATCATCGACTCCGTCGGCGAGGACGGGCCGGGGTGGATCGCCCCGCTGAGCCTGGTCGTGATCGTGGTGGCGTTCGCACTGAGCCGCTCCCACCCGGGGTCCACGGCACTCGGGGCGCTGGCCGTCAGCGCGATCGACTGGCGGCTGTTCGTCGCCGTGCTGGTGCTGTCCTACCTGGCCGGTCGCCGCCGCGCGCTGAACCTCGCGACGCTCGGCGGCCTTGCCGGGGTGCTGGTGCTCGGCACCGTGGTCCAACTGCTGCAGAACCTCGAGCTGTACACCTGGCTGGTGTGGACCGCCGGGGTCATCGTCTTCGGTCTGTTCCCGGCGCTGGTCGGCTCGTTCCGCCGGCTGCAGGCCGACCTGGTGCGGACCGGCTGGGACCAGGCCGCCCAACTGGAACGCGAGCAGCGTGTCGTGGCCGAACAGGCCCGCCTGCGGGAACGCGCGCGCATCGCGCAGGACATGCACGACTCGCTCGGGCATGAGCTGAGTCTCATCGCCCTGCGTGCCGGCGCCCTCGAACTGGCCAGCGGCCTGGCTCCGGAGCACCGCGCCGCCGCCTCCGAACTGCGGGCCGGCGTCACCACCGCGGCCGAGCGGCTCAGTGAGATCATCGGACTGCTGCGGGACGAGGAGGACAAGGCGCCGCTGCGGCCGGTCCACGAGCACATCGAGGAACTGGTCGCGCGCGCCGTCGATTCCGGCATCCCGGTCGTACTGTGCGCCTCCGGCGAGTACGCCGACGTGGCCCCTATGCAGTACCGAGCCGCCTACCGGGTGGTGCAGGAGGCACTGACCAACGCCGTCAAGCACGTCGGTGCCACGCCGGTCGAGGTGCGGCTCGACCGCCACGACGACGAGATCGTCGTGGCCGTGCGCAACGAGCCACCTCGGCAGGCCCCGGCCGCGCCCCCGCCGCAGGGCGGCCGCGGGCTCACCGGCCTTCAGGAACGGGTCGGGCTGGCCGGTGGCGTCCTGCGCGCCGGGCCGCTGCCCGACGGCGGCTTCCAGGTCGTGGCGCGACTTCCCGTGCGGCCGGGGCCGGTGTTTGAGGAGGCCGGTCCGGAGCCTGCCCCGCCGACCACCGCGGCCGGGTTCCGCCGCGCCCGCAGCCGGGCCCGGCGCGGCCTGGTGCTCGCGTTCACACTGCCCCCGGTGCTGGTGGGCGCGCTCACCGGCACGCTGATGGCGCTGTACGCCCACGACAGCCTGACCTCGCGCCTGCCGCCCGAGCGGTTCCGCGCGCTGCCGATCGGCGCCAGCCGTGACGACGTCGCCAGCCGGCTCCCGGAACGCCAGGTGCCGGAGCGTCGCGACGAGGGTGGTCCCCTGCCGCCGGAGGGCAGCACCTGCGAGTACTACCGGTCCGCCGCAGGCTTCGTGCCGACCCCGTTCGACGTGTACCGGCTGTGTTTTCGCGACGGACGGCTGGTCACCAAGGACGTTCTGCCGCCGCCCATTCGCTGAGTGAGAAGAGACCGATGTGATCCGGGTATTGCTGGCCGACGACGAGGCGATGATCCGCGCCGGGGTCGGCGCGATTCTCGCCAACGAGCCGTCGATCGAGGTGGTGGCCGAGGCGGCGGACGGGCGTGAGGCGGTGGAGCAGACGCGCCGGCACCGGCCCGACGTTGCCCTGCTGGACATCCGGATGCCCGGCATGGACGGCCTTCAGGCCGCCGCGGAGATCCGCCGGGCGGTACCGGCCACCGCGGTGATCATGCTGACCACGTTCTCCGAGGACGAGTACATCGCTCGGGCGCTCGACGAGGGGGCCAGCGGCTTCGTCCTGAAGACCGGCGATCCGCGGGAGCTGATCGCCGGGGTGCAGGCGGTGGCCGACGGCGGCGCCTATCTGTCCCCGAAGGTCGCGCGCCGGGTCATCACGCAGTTCAGCGGAGGGTCGACCGGAGGGCACGTGATCCGCGGCGCGGCGGCGCGTGATCAGATCGGTCTTCTGACCGACCGGGAGCGTGACGTGCTCCGGCTGGTCGGTTCGGGACTGTCCAACTCGGAGATCGCCGTCAACCTGAACCTCGTCGAGGGCACCGTGAAGGCGCACGTCAGCGCGATCCTGGCCCGGCTCGGGCTGCGTAACCGGGTACAGGCAGCGCTGCTGGCGTACCAGGCCGGCCTGGCCGACTGAGACGTGTGCGCGGCTGGCCGATGCACTACCGGGGCCGCGGCTGCTGGCCCCGGAGGGGGCGGACAGCCCGTGCCGGGGGAACACGGGCCGTCCGCGCTGGGGCGAGCGGGTTCAGCCGCGTGGCCCGGCCGGCTGTCCGCCGGTCCGGACCCGGGGCCCGCCAGCGGTGAGCAGGCGATCCAGCCCGGGCCGTTCCCGCAACGAGCCGGCCAGCCTGGTGGCAGGGCGGGCGAAAAGCAGCACCACGATCGTGGTGACCACGATGCCGATCAGGAAGCCGGCCATCACGTCGTGTGGGTAGTGCACGCCGACGAACACTCGGGAGAACGCGGCCAGGGCACCGATCGGTAGTGCGAGCAGGCCCATCCGCCAGGAGACCAGGAAGATCGCGGCGACCAAGGCGGCCGCGATCGTGCTGTGGTTGCTGGGAAACGACCAGTCGCCGGTCGGCGGGCACTCGTTCGCGATGATCGGCAGGTCCGGAAACGTCCGGCAGGGGCGTTCCGCGTCCAGGTAGGTCTTGGACCACTCGCTCAGCCCGTACGAGAGCACCACCGCGGCCCCGCCGACGAGCATCATCGCCATCGGGCGGGCCGGACCCCGGCGAGTGCGCCAGAAGACCAGCGCCCAGATCGCCGCGAGCAGCACGATACTCAGTTCGGTGAAGTGCTCCATGAAGACCTGGACGAAGCCCGGGGTGGTGTCGGCCCACTCGACGATGTCGCGGTACCACTCGGCGGTGATGTCCGGTACGTCCTCAATCTCGTCCGCGCGGATGCTCGGGCCGGCGAGGGCCGGGGCCGGAGCCGCGGCGACCGTCATCAGCGCCACTGAGGCGAGGGTAGCGGCTGCGTACTGTGGTTTCCTTGTCATTCCCACACCCTTGATTCGGATCCTCTGCCCCTGTTCGGGGCATTCGTGGAAATCGTAGGTAGCGTTCACCGCCAAGCCATCGGGCGTTAGTCATGGACGACCCCTTACTAAGGTGGGGGTCGGGTGACCGTCCTGACGAAAGTCGGGGGTGGCCGATCACCTTCGTCCGATCCCCTCAGGACGGCCGCTGCCTAGCGTGTTCGGCGACACGAGATCCGCTGGAGGCGCGATGATCACTGTTCAGGGACTTACCAAGCGGTACGACGGCAAGGCCGCGGTGGACGACCTCACTTTCTCGGTGATTCCCGGTCGGGTGACCGGATTCCTCGGGCCCAACGGGGCCGGCAAGTCCACCACCCTGCGCGTGATGGTCGGCCTCGACCGGCCGGATACCGGCGCCGCGCTGCTGCACGGGCGCCCGTACGCGGAGTTCACCCACCCGCTGCGCGAGGTCGGCGCGATGCTCGACGCCAAGGCCGTGCATCCGGGCCGCAGCGCCCGCGACCATCTGCTCGCGCTCGCCCAGAGCAATGGCATCCCGGCCCGGCGGGTCGACGAGGTCCTCGACGTGGTGGGGCTGACCACGGTGGCCGGCAAGCGGGCCGGCACGTTCTCGCTCGGTATGGGCCAGCGGCTCGGCATGGCCGCCGCGTTGCTCGGCGACCCGGGCATCCTGATCTTCGACGAGCCGGTCAACGGTCTCGATCCGGACGGCATCCGCTGGTTACGCGGGCTGCTGCGGTCCCTGGCCGCCGAGGGCCGGACAGTCTTCTTCTCCAGCCACGTGATCAGCGAGATGCAGCTCACCGCAGACCATCTGATCGTGATCGGGCGCGGCAAGCTGGTTGCCGACGGCCCAGCCGAACGGGTTGTCGCGACCACGGTCGGCGCCGTGGTAACCGTGCGCAGCCCCGATCCGGCCGGGCTGGACACACTCCAGAACCAGTTGACCGTGCGCCGGATCGCCGCCCGCCGCCTCGACCCGCACCGGCTCCAGGTCGACGCAACGCCGATCGAGGTGGTCGCCAACCTGGCGCACGCGATCCACCTGCACATTCACGAGCTGAGTCGGGCCGAAGCCTCGCTCGAGGAGGCTTACCTACGGCTCACCGCCGGCAGTTCCGAGTTCGGCGCGGGCGACAGCGCGCCGGCCGCATCGACCTGATCGGAGATCCCCGCGTGAGCAGCGTTCCCGTTACCTCTCGCCCCGCCCCGACCGGCGGGCGCTTGGCCGGCGCGGTCCTGGCCGAGTGGACCAAGCTCCGTTCGGTGCGGTCCACCTGGTGGTGCGTGGCCGGAGCGGCCGGCAGCGCTCTGCTGTTCGTGCCGATCGTCGGCTTCACGCTGGGCAACAACACCGAAGTGCCCGGCAACCCGCCGACCGTCGCGGTCAGCGAGGTCGCCGGCATGGGCGCTGCGGTCGTCCAGTTCGTTCTGGGGGTGCTCGCGCTGCTCGCTTTCACCAGCGAGTACGCCACCGGCAGCATCCGGCCGACCTTGCAGGCGGTGCCGTCCCGGGCCCGCCTGCTGGTCGCGAAGGCGGTCGTCGTCGGCGTGGTCACGCTGCTCACCGGGATCGTGCTCGGCGCGATGATCACGGGGCTGGCCGGGTTTTCGCTCGGTGACAAGGGCACCCCGCCCGAGGGCGGCACGATCCGCATGTCGCTCGCGATCGGGCTGAACTTCGCCCTGGTCAGCCTGCTCGCGCTCGGCATCGCGGTGCTGGTCCGCCGCACCGCCGGCGCGCTCACCATCGTGTTCGTGGTGTTGATGGTCGTCCCGGCCACGCTCGACCTGCTCTCGCTCGACGACCTCGCCGCGCTGCTGCCCGCCCGGGCCGGCTCGCAGCTGGTCGGCGGTGGCACCGACCCGTACGGCCGGGTCGCCGGCGCGTTCCTGCTGGCGGCTTGGGCCGCGGCCGTGAACCTGGCCGGTTACCTGCAGCTGCGCCGACGCGACGCCTGATCCGCCTCGCGGGACGACCAGAGGGGACACCTGTGGACTCGCTCGGGGACACGCGGCTGCGCCACCGGTCGAGGCGAGAGCGCACATGATCGGGATGACCGCGACCGGGTGGACGTGCTCGCGCTCAAGGACGCCGACATCGGTGTGGCGATGGGCGCGGGCAGCCGGGTGGCTCGAACGGCGGCCCAGATCGTGCTGGACGACAGCTTCGCGACGCTGGCCGCAGTGGTGGCCGAAGGACGCCGGGTGATCGGCAACATCGAGCGGGTGGCGGCGATCGCCCGGGCGGCCTCGGCGCCACTGTGGCTCTACCGGCAGCCGGTCGGGCGGCGGGCGGTGGCGTGACCGGTCGTATTTGCGTCGGTCTAGGGCCGCCGCAGGTATGCCGACTCGCCCATCAGCGCGGCCGCACCGGCAGGTCGAGCATCGACTTCAGCCCGGGTGACGCGCGCAGCACGTGCGGGACGACGTTGACCGCGAGCGCCTGGGTGGCCAGCCCGCCGTCGTATTCGGGACTGATCGTCATCGAGATGCTCGGGGTGCCGTCGACGGTGACGTGGTCGCCGGTGTCCTGGCCAGCCAGATCGGGGAGGACCTGCTGTGGGTGGATCAGCCGGACGACCTCGGTTCCGCCGCGATAGCCGACGCACCGGTGGTCGCAGCCGGCCACCATGCCGGGCTCGACCGTGACGTGCGGAGTGGTGCGGCGCACCGCGGAGATGATCGGCTCACGGACCTCCTCGATCCGGTCGACGCCGAGGCCAAGCGCGTCCGAGATCAGCCGGACGGACTGGGGAAAGCCGACGTGGCCGACCACGCTGCCGTCGGCGACGCCCGTGGCGAACCGGGCGGGCGACAGCCCCACCCCTTGCGTGCGCATCACCGTCGGCCCGTAGGGCGACAGGTCGTTGACCCGCCGAGCGGTCACCGACCGCACCTCGTGGCATCCGCCGGTCAGCAGCACCACCAGCAGGTCCAGCACGAACCCGGGGTTGACACCGGTGCCGACGACGCTGACCCCGTGCCGGCGGGCCAGCCGGTCGAGGCGCTTGGCGCGGGCCGGGTCGGGTCGGCGGCCTCCGGGGCGGCCATCTCCTCGGCGATCGACACGCAGTGCGCGCCGGCCGCCACGATCGTCTCAAGGTCGGTCTGCTGGTCGGCGAGCCACGAGGTGGTGGCGATCAGGACGACGTCCGGTCGCTGCTCGGCCAGCAGCCGGGCCGCGTCGGGTGTCACCGGCAGGCCGAGCGGGCCGGTACCGAGCACCTCGCCCGCGTCCCGGCCGGCCAGGTCGGCGCGGATGTCCGTGCAGCCGACCAGCCGCAGCCCGGGCTTGCGCAGCACCAGCCGGGCCATCCCGCTCCCCATCGCGCCCAGTCCCCACTGGACCACTCGGATCCCGCTCACGCCGCGCCCAGCACGTCGTAGTCCCGGGGCATCCGGCGGGTCAGATAGCAGTACAACTCGTACGGCACGGTCCCGATCGAACTAGCCATTTTCTCCATCGTGATCCGCAGATCACCGGAGCGACCGATGATGACGACTTCGTCGCCGATTGAAACACCTTCCCGTCGCCCACGTCAATCATCGTCTGATCCATGCATACGCGGCCGACGATCGGATAGGAACGGCCGTTGACGAGAAATCGCCCGTTATTCGAGAGAAAGCGGCTCAGGCCGTCGCCGTAACCCACCGGGACGGTCGCGATCCGGGTGGTCCGCGGTGCTGTCCAGGTGCGGCCGTAACTGACCGTGGCGCCGCTCTCGACGGTCTTCAGGAACGACACCCGGGAGACCCAGCTCAGGCCGGGGGAGAGCGGGATGCTGCGCGCCGCTGTGGGGCCGGGCAGCGCGCCGTACCCGATGATCCCGGCGCGCACCATGGTCAGCCAGGACCGTTCGTGGGCCAGGATCCCGGCCGAGTTCGCGGCGTGCACGTGCTGCGGGGTCCGGCCGATCGCGTCGCGGACCGACGCCACCGCATCGCCGAACGAGTCGAGCTGACCGGTGGTGATGTGTATGTGGTGCAGTTGGTGGTGGGGTTGTCGGGTCGGGTGGATCCGGAGCGTTTGCGGGTGGCGTTCCAGGCGGTGGTGGATCGTCATCAGGTGTTGCGGGCTCGTTTTCCGTGTATGCCGGATGGTCGGGCGGTGCAGGTGGTGATTGATGGTGTCGAGGTGCCGTTTACGTGGGTTGAGGATGCGGCTGGTGTGGTGGAGCGGTTTGTCGCGAGGGACGCGGTGACGCGGTTCGCTGTGGATCGTGAGTGTTTGGTGCGGGTGGCTTTGCTGTCGGTGGGTGAGGACGAGCATGTGCTCGTGTTCACCAATCACCATTTGTTGTTGGACGGTTGGACGGTTGGACGGTTGGACGGTTGGACGGTTGGACGGTTGGACGGTTGGACGGTTGGACGGTTGGACGGTTGGACGGTTGGACGATGGGTCCGTTGATGGCGGAGGTGTTCACCGCTTATGCCGGTGGGTCGTCGGTGCTGCCGCCGGTGACCCCCCTGGCGCGACTTCGTCGAATGGGTCGCGTCCCGCGACGAGCGGGCCGCCCGCGAGGCGTGGCGCGATGTGCTCACCGGCCTCGACACGCCGACGCTGCTCGCCGGTGGGGCCGGCCCCGATCGTCCCGACCTGCACACCGAGGCCACCTTCACGGTCGGCGCCGACCTCACCGCGAGCCTGCATCAGCTGGCCCGGGAACAGCGGGTCACGCTCAGCACCGTGCTACAGGCGAGCTGAGGCGTCCTGCTGTCCCGGTTGACCGGTCAGACCGACGTGGTGTTCGGCTCGCCGGTCTCCGGCCGCCCCGCCGACCTGCCCGGCGTCGAGACGATGATCGGTCTGTTCATCAACACACTGCCGGTGCGGGTCGGCGCCCACCCCACGCGCAGCTTCGCCGACGTGCTGGCCGCCCTCGACCGCGACCACACGGTCACCCGGGAACACCAGCAGCTCGGCCTGGCCGAGATCCACCAGGTCACCGGCCTGCCGGAGCTCTTCGACACGCTGCTGACCGTCGAGAACTACCCGCTCGGCACCGAGATCTTCGACGACCTGCCCGGCATCCCACGGGTCACCGGTGTGCACGCGAAGGACGCCACCAACTACCCGCTGAACGCGACCGCGCTGCCCGGCGAGACGATTCGGATCAGCCTGGCCCACCGCACCGACGCGTTCTCCACCGAGGAGATCGCCGCGATCATGGACCGGTGGCGGCACCTGATCGCCGTGGTCGTCGCCGACCCCACGGTGCCGCTCGGCCGGATTGACGTGCTGCCCGCCGGGGAACGGCACCGGGTACTGCACGACTTCAACGCGACCGGCGCCGTCGAGGTCGCCGTCGCGACGGTCCCCGAGCGGTTCGCGGCGGTGGTGGCCCACGACCCGGACAAGGTCGCCGTGGTCTGCGAGGGCGAGACCCGGACGTACGCGGAACTCGACGCCGACTCCAACCGGCTGGCCCGGGCGCTGATCGAGGCTGGCGCCGGCGCGGAGAACGCGGTCGCGATCCTGCTGCCCCGGTCGATCGACATGGTCGTGACCGTGCTGGCGGTGCTCAAGTCGGGCGCCGCCTACCTGCCGCTCGACCCCGGCTACCCGCCGGACCGGCTGGCGTACACGATCGCCGACGCCGGTGCCGTGGTCGCGGTGACCACCCCGGGCGGCAGCGGGCACGGCGTCCCGGTCCTGGACCCCGGCCACTGTGCGGTGGCACGGCACTCCGCCGCCCCGGTCACCGACGCCGACCGGCGAGTTCCGATGCACCCCGAACATCCGGCCTGGGTCATTTACACCTCCGGCTCGACCGGGCGGCCCAAGGGCGTGGTCGTCTCGCAGGCCAGCGCCGTCAGCTACCTCGACGTCTGCCGGGACGTCTACAGTCGGTCGGCGGGTACCACGGCGTTCTTCGGCAACATCGCGTTCGACCTGTCGATCCCGGCGTACCTCGGCACGCTCACCTCCGGCGGACGGTTGCTGGTCTGTCCGAACGACGACCTGGCAGCGCCGGAGACGCTCCCGCACCTGCGGGAGGCGACGTTCCTGAAGATCACCCCGAGCCACCTGCGGGCGTATGGCCCGGCCGTCTGGGACGAGGTGCGCGACTGCGACATCGTGGTCGGCGGCGAGGCGCTGACCGCCGACCTGCTCGGCCAGATCGTCGGCAACGGGCGCCGAGTGATCAACGAGTACGGGCCCACCGAACGACCGTCGGCTGCATCGTCTACCAGGCCGGTCCCGGCGACTGCGCCGCCACCGGCCCGGTCGCGGTCGGCCGCCCGATCGCCGGCACGCTGGTCTACGTTCTCGACGCCAACCTTCAACCGGTGCCGCCCGGTGTGCCCGGTGAGCTCTACCTGACCGGGGTTGCCGTCGCCCGTTGCTACCGCGGCCGGCCGGACCTCACCGCCGCATGCTTCGTCGCCGACCCGTTCGCCGCCGACGGGTCCCGCATGTACCGCAGCGGCGATCTGGTGCGGTGGGACGAGCACGGCGACATGACCTACCTGGGTCGGATGGACGAACAGCTGAAGATCCGTGGCTTCCGGTGGAGCCGGCCGAGATCGAGGGCGTCCTGGCCCGGCACGAGTCGGTGGCTCGGGCCGTGGTGATCGCCCGGGACGCCGCCTCCGGCGCGAAGCGGCTCGTCGCGTACGTCGTCCCGGCGCCCGGGCACACCGTCGCGGGCGGACCCCTCAAGGAGCATGTCGGAGCGGTGCTGCCCGAGTACATGGTGCCCTCGGCCGGGGTCCCGATCGCCAACGTGTCGCTGACCCCGAACGGCAAGCTCGACCAGCGGGCCCTTCCGGTCCCCGGCCCGGACTCCGACGACGAGGTCACGCTTCCGGACGGGCCGGCCGAGGTGCTGCTCGGCACGCTGTTCGCCGAGGTGCTGGGCCGCGACCTGATCGGCCGCCACCAGTCCTTCTTCGACCTGGGCGGCGACTCGCTGTCGGCGATGCGGCTGAAGGCGCGGCTCCTCGCGGCGACCGGCACCGACCTGGCCGTTCGCCTGATTTTCGAGCACCCGACCGTGGCGGCGCTGGCCGCCCGCCTCGGCACGGGCGCGGACCCCGGGCTGGACGAGCGGATCGTCACACTGCGCGAGGGCGACGGAGCGCCCGGCGTGTTCTGCGTGCCCGCCGTCGAGGGGACCAGCTGGAACTACCGCGGCCTGCTGGACCACCTCGACCCGGCGGTTCGCGTGTACGGCCTGCAGGCGTGGCCGCTCCTGGCGGGCGCCGCCCCGGCGAGCCTCACCGATCTGGCCGCCGCCCACGTCGACGCGATCCTCGGCGCGCAGCCGGACGGCCCCTGGCACCTGATCGGCTGGTCGTTCGGCGGCTGCGTGGCCCACGAGGTGGCGGTCCAGTTGCAGCGGCGCGGCAAGCAGGTGGCCTCGCCGGTGCTGCTCGACGTTCATCCGCTGTTCGGCGACGCGCTCGCCGCGAGCGGCCTGACCGTCGACGGCCACGACGTGCCCGCCGAGGCGATGGAGGTGCTGCTCGCCGCCGAACGGCTGCGCGTCGGGCACGTGCCCGGAGTGTTCGACGGACCGGTGGAGCTGTTCGTCGCGGCCGCCGACCGGCTCACGCTGCCGGACTGGGATCCGTACGTCCGGGGACCGGTGCGCCGGCACGAGGTCCACGCCGGTCACGCCGAGATGCTCGACCCGCTGGTCCTGCGGCTGTACGGCGCAGCCCTGACGGAGATGTTCCGGTAGCGAGAGGAACGGGAGATTCGATGGACGACGAACGTACGCGCCTGATCTCGGACCGGCTAGAGGAACTGGCAGCCCTGCCGGACGAGGCGATCAGGGACCGGTTCCGGCAGCTCTGCGACGACGTGGTGGCCCCGCTGATCGGCCTGGCCCGCACCCACACCAGCCCCTCGATCGAGCGGTCGGTGCTGCTGCGGATGGGCGTCGACAGCGTCACCGCCCGCGACGTGGTCGCCAAGATCGTCGAGGCCGGGCTGCTCGACAGGGGTGCCGAGCACGTGCTGCGGCGGGTGGCCGAGCGGAGCGGAACCGACGTGCGAACCGCGGCCGGGCACCTGCTGACGAACCCCGGCGTGCTGACCGGGCTTTTCGCCGGGGACGGCCGCCGATGACTGGGCTACCACCGCTGAACCCGGGCAGCAAGATGGACATCGAGGCGATCCTCACCGGACTGGAGTCGTACCGGCCCCGGCGCAACGGCTGGGTGTGGCGCGACGTGCCGCCGGACGGCGTACCCATGGGACCGTTCACCTTCCGCGACATGGCCGCGCCGCTTGCCCGTGGTGTCCCGCTGCCCGCCGCCCGGCACTTCGACGGCATCGACCCGCAACCCAGCTGCGTCGTGACCGCCGAGATCGCGTCCGGGCGTTTCGAGGACGACCTGCGTCGGATGCGGATGGCCGCGTGGCACGGCGCCGATCACATCATGGTCATCCGCACCACCGGTCAGAGCCACATCGACGGGCTGATCGAGGGCACCCCGGAGGGCATCGGCGGCGTCCCGATCAGCCGCAAGCAGATCCGGGCCACCCGGCGCGCGGTTGACCTCATCGAGGACGAGGTGGGCCGCCAGATCAACCTGCACAGCTACGTCTCGGGGGTCGCCGGTCCCGAGGTCGCGGTGCTGTTCGCCGAAGAGGGCGTCAACGGCGCGCACCAGGACCCGCAGTACAACGTGCTGTACCGCAACATCAACATGATCCGGTCGTACGTCGACGCGGCCGAAGCCAAGAAGGTGCTGGCCGGCGCGGGGATCCTGCAGATCGACGGCGCGCACAACGCCAACGCCACCGCCCGGCACGGCTGGGCGGTGCTGCCCGAACTGCTCGTGCAGCACGGCATCAACGCCGCGTTCTCGGTCGCGGTCGGCATGACCCCGGACCTGATCGGGCTCTCCACGGTCCCGCCGAACGCAGCGCCGGCGCCCAAGCTTTGGTTCGACCTGCCGTACGCGGTCGCGCTGCGCGACATGTTCCCCGGCTACCGGATCCGGGCTCAGCAGAACACCCGCTACATCGAGTCAGACCTGGACGAGGCGGTGCGCACGCACACCGTCGACACGCTGATCTCGATGCTCACCGGCGCGGACATCCAGAGCACGATCGCCCCGGACGAGGGCCGCAATCTCCCGTGGCACCACAACAACATCCGGGCGTTGCAGACGGTCAAACAGACCTGGGCGGCACTGGACGGCATCACCGAACTGGTCCGCCTCGACCGTAGCGGCCCGCTGGGCCGGATGGCGTCCGACATCAAGCGGCGCGCTGTCGTGTTCCTTGAGGAGATGCTGGCCACCGGCGGCTATCTCGCCGCGGTGGAGGCCGGGTTCTTCGTCGACTCGGCGGCTTATCCCGAGCGCAACGGCGACGGCATCGCCCGGGACATCGACGGCGGCGTCGCCGCCGGCACCGTCGTGGCCCGTGCCCCGGACTATCAGGCCCCGGTCTGTGGGCACTTCGGCGACAACAAAGCGGCCGCGGAGCGCCCGTGCGAGCCGATCGGCGGCTGCACGCTCTGCGATCCGTCGAAGATCGCCTACATCGCCGAACTCGACCAGGAGGACACCGCGGAGCAGCGACTGCGGCGGACCAAGCCGTACCGCGACGGTGGCATCCTGCTGCCCGAGACGGAACGGAGCGGCGACGGCGTCGTACTGGTCCAGTTCACCATCCCGGACGCGCCCGAGTACGCCCGTGCGGCCGCGCTCGAGATGGCACGCGGCATGCGGCTGGCCGACCCCGAGGTGCTCTCGCTCACCGTGCTGCAAGCCGCCGAGGGTTGCTTCGTCGAGGTGAAGGGCCGGGTCACCGAGGGCGTCGACCGGCGCGGGCTGCGCATCCGGCGGCGCCCGGACCGGCTCGGCGACGACGAACTGCGCGCCGAGGTAGCCCGGCTCGGGCTGGTCGTGGTGGCCGGCAGGGTGGGCGAGGACGAGCACAGCGTCGGACTGCGCGAGATTCTCGACATCAAGCACGGCGGCATCGAGTCGTACGGCGTCAAGTACCACTATCTCGGCACGTCGGTACCGGTCGGCAAGCTGATCGACGCTGCGGTGGAGACCGGCGCGGCCGCCATCCTGATGTCCACGGTCATCAGTCACGGCGACATCCACCGCGCCCAGATGCGTACGCTGGCCGAGCTGTGCCGCGAGCGCGGGGTACGCGACCGGTTGGTGCTGATCGCCGGCGGCACCCAGGTCAACGCGGACATGGCCGCCGAGACCGGCCTCGACGCCACGTTCGGCCGCGGCACCAGGGGCGCCGACGTGCTGGACGCGCTCATTCGGCTGCTGCGAGCCCGGGAGCAGACGCGGTGAGGGCCGACGTCCTCGTGCTCGAGGTGGGCTCGACGATCACAAAGGCCACCGCGTTCCGCGCCGAGGGCGGCGCCCTGGTCCGGGCCGGTCAGGCTCTCGCCGCGACCAGCCTCGCCACCGGCGACGTCTGCGCGGGCGTCGACGAGGCGGTCGCGGACCTCGGTCGCCGGGGCATCCGGACCGCCGGCGCCGAGGTCTTCGTGACCAGTTCGGCGGCTGGCGGGCTACGGATGACCGTGCACGGGCTCACCACGGGGATGACCGCGCGGGCAGCCCGGGAAGCGGCGTTGAACGCGGGCGGCATCGTCGAGTTCGTCACCGCCGGCCCGCTCGGCGGCGACGACGTGGACCGCATCCGCCGCGCCGCGCCGAACCTGGTGATCCTCGCCGGCGGCGTGGACCACGGCGAACGCGACATCGTGGTGGCCAACGCCCGGCACCTCGCCGGGCTCGGCGGCCGTATCCCGATCATCTTCGCCGGCAACATCGCGGCCCGAGCCGAGGTTCACCGGGTGCTTTCCGTCGCCGGGGCAGCCGTGTCCGTCGCCGACAACATCTTCCCCGACGTCGACGTGCTGGCCCTGGAACCGGTGCGGCGGATCGTGCAGGAGGAGTTCAACCGCCACATCGTCACCGCGCCCGGACTGTCCGGCCTCGCCGCCCGGACCTCCCACCCGGTCGTGCCCACCCCGTCCGCAGTCCTGCGGGCCGCCGAGATCTTCGCCGACGTGGCCGGTGACTGCCTGGTGGTGGATGTCGGCGGGGCCACCACCGACGTGCACAGCGTCACCGAGGGCACGGTCTACTGGGCCGGGCGCGGCGCCGAACCGTACCCCCGCACCCGGCGTACGGTCGACGGTGACCTCGGGGTGTTCGTCAACGCGCCGGCCGTGGCCACCCTGGCCGGCGGCGACCTGCCGGACCGGCTCGGCGAACTGGCGCCGTTCGCCACCGCCGACGGTCAGCGGGACACCGTGGCCCGGCTCCGGTCGGTCGCGGTGGACACCGCTGTCCGCCGGCACGCCGCCGTCGTCACCGACGTGATCGGCCCTGGGGGCGGCCGCCGGTCCGTGCGCGGGGGCACCGACCTGACCGCGGTCCGCTGGGTGCTCGGCACCGGCGGCGCGCTGACCCGGGTGCCGGGCGGCGCGGCGACGCTGCGTGGCATCTGCCGCGGCGCCGGCGCGAATTTGCTGCCCGAGCCGGACGCGACGGCTCTGCTCGACGCCGAGTACCGCCTCTCCGCCCTGGGCGTGGTGGCGCAGGCCGATGCCGAGGCGGTCCGGGAGACGCTGCGGCGCTGGGCCGTCGGTCACTGCGGGCGGTGAGCGGATGTACCTGGACACGCCGCGGCTGGAGCTCTACATCGACCGGTTCGAGCACAACGCCGCCACGGTGATCGGGCTCTGCCGGCGCCACGGCGTCGAGGTCACCGGCGTAACCAAGGTGACCGGCGCGCACCCGGCGCTGCTGCGCTCGCTCGACCGGGCCGGCGCGTCGATGGTCGCCGACTCCCGGGTGGACAATCTGAGGCAGCTCGCCGCGGCCGGGGTCGACCTGCCCACGATGCTGCTGCGCCCGCCCACTCCGAGCGAGGTCGCCGACGTGGTCCGTTGGGCCGACTACTCGCTGAACTCGTCGCTGGCCACGATGGAGGCGCTGTCGCAGGCCGCCCAGACGCTGCGCCGCCGGCACCGGGTGGTGAACATGGTGGATGCCGGCGACCTGCGCGAGGGCATCTGGCCGGACCGCGTCATCCCGGTCATCCGCAAGGTGGCCCGGCTGTCGCGGATCGAGGTCGCCGGGCTCGGCACCAACCTGGCCTGCCTCAGCGGCGTGGTGCCGACCACCGCGCACATGCGGTTGCTGGTGGACCTGCGCGACGAGTGCCGGGCGGTCACCGGCCTGCCGCTCGACCTGCTCTCCGGCGGCAACAGCGCGAACCTGCCGATGCTCACGGCCAGCGGGATGCCCGCCGAGATCAACAATCTGCGCATCGGCGAGACCATCGCGCTCGGCCGCAACCCCCTGGACCGTACGCCGTGGCCGGGCACCCGGCAGGACACCGTCCGGCTGGTCGCCGAGGTGGTCGAGGTGGAGCGCAAGCCGTCCGCGCCGACCGGCGAGTTCGCCCAGGACGCGTTCGGGGCGCTGCCCGAGGAGGTCGACCGCGGCGTGCGCAGCCGGGCCATCTGCAACGTAGGTCGGCAGGACGTCAGGGTGGAGGACCTGCTCCCGGAGGACCCGGGGATCGTCGTGGTCGGCGCCAGCAGCGACCATCTCGTGCTCGACGTCGAGGACGCCGCGCGGGACGTGCAGGCCGGCGCCGAAATCGGTTTCCACACCGGGTACGCCTCGCTGCTCTCCGCCACCACCTCCCCGTACGTGCGCAAGGTGGTGATCCGCGGATGAGCGGCCTCGCGGCCGTGGTCGGGATGTCGTTGTCCACGCTCGGCGCCGGCATCCGCTACGTGGCGCCGCCCCTGCCCGGCGGCGACCCCGCGCTCGAGGTAGCCGTGGTCGAGGTCTATCGCTTCTGGGCTCGGAACGTACCGCCGCCCGCTCACCTGCACCCCACCCGACGGGCGATCTCCGCGTTCGGCAAACCCTCGGCAGCCAGCCGCACCGTCCGGGCCCGCTGCACATGCCCCGCCGGGGCGGTCGGCGAGCGGGTCAACCCCCGTAGCCGGGCACCATCACCCGGACGGAGCACCAATGGCGCGGCAACCGACACACCTGACTGTCCCGCATCCCATGCGTCCAATCACTTCAGCCACGCCACACTAGGGGTGTGCGGACATGGCATCGTGGACGCGGGCCAGTCGGGCGATGCTGTCGTGGACGAGTTCCGGATCGTCTATGAAGTCCACCAGGCATGCGATCTCGTCCACCCCGATGTCACGCAGTCTCCGGGCGATGTCCAGACACTGCGTCTCCGACCCGATGAACGACGCGCCGTCGAAGTATCTGTTCGCCGCCAACTCGACGGCCCGGTCGCGGGCACCAGGGTCGAACATCACCGCACGGGCCCGTCGGCCCCCGCTCATTTTTCCACCGGCGTTCACCGCTGCGGTTTCCAGGTCCAGGGCGGTCTTGATGTACCTCTTGAGAAAGGGTCCGGCAATGGCCCGAGCCTGCTCGGTGGAATCGGTGATGTACGTGTGCAGCATGACGGTCACCTTTCCTCCGGGCGTTGTCCGGGCGCCGCGATAAACGCTGATCTTCGCGGCGAGGTCGTCGATGTCCTGGTTTTCCAGGTGCGTCAGTACGTTGACGTCCAGTTCGCCGGCGTGCCGAAACGTCTCCACACTTCGGGAGGCGGTGATCCAGATTGGTATGAGCGGGGTGACCGGTCGCGGATAGATGTTCAGTTCCACCGACGTGCCGTTCGGGTTCTCGGCGGTCCACACGCCAGACTGCCACGCGTCGCGGATCGCCGTCACGTCGGCCAGCACCCGTTCCCGGCGTGACCGGAACGCTGACGTGTCGATGACGAAATCATTGACGTTCCAGCCGGATCCGAGGGAGATGGCCGCCCGGCCGCCGGAGATGCAGTCCACGACGGCGAAGTCTTCGATCACCCGTACCGTCGGGTGCAGTGGACTGATCACGCTTCCGGCGCGTATCTGAATTCGCTCGGTCGTGGCCGCGATCGCCGCCGACGTGACGGCGGCGTTGGGAAAGGCGCCCCCGAAACGGTGAAAATGTCGCTCCGGAGTGGACAGAAAATCGAGGCCCAGTTGATCGGCCTGGCGGGCGACATCCAGCAGCATCCGGTAGGTCCGGCGTGGTTCGTCGGCAAGGGCGGCGAAGAAGAAAACACCCAATCCGAACGTCAATTCGTGACGGCTTCGCACGTAGGCGCTCCCTCCAGGTGTCGGTTTGCCGAGGGGTGGCAACTTCGTGTCAGGGTTGCCAGTAGTGCGGGCGATGTCAACCCCTACGGCGCCGGTCGCCGCACCTAGGGGTTATCGTGGGGTCGACTCGGTGACGAAATGGAAACCCCTAGAAACCCTTTATTGACGGTCGGCCGAATATCTCTTACGGTTGCTGGTATCCACCGCGACCCAATAGCATGCGATCGTGACTCGTCGCCCACGAGCCGGAAGGTGCATAAATTGTGGACTTTACCCGGCTATGGTTCGACGGACGTGCAATACTGCGGCTGCCTGGCGGCGGACAAGAAGCTCGCTGTCCTGCGCAGATGGACGAGGGAATTCCTGACCAGCCCGCACCCTGATCTCGGCCGAGAGGGTGAAGTATGCCCCTTCATGAGGGGGTCGCTCCGGCAGGACCTAACCAAATACATATCGCTGCACATAGACTCGGATGGCGAGTCTTTCGCCCGGCTGGTGCGACACCTGCGTACGCGCTTTCGGCGGGATACGCAACGGCCAGCAGGCGCTCACCTGACGTACCTCCTCATCCCGCACGGCCGACCGGAGGTCGAGCTGATATCAATGGTGGCCAACGTGCAGGCCCGCCTGAAGTCGGAGTTCGTCAAGCACGGCCTCATGCTGGGTGAGTTCTTCCCCGGCAATCCGACAGGCGGCCTCCACTCCGCCCACTTCCGTCCGCTCGCCGCACCGGTACCGCTGCTCGCCATCCGGCGCATGGTGGCCAGCGATCTCTCCTTTCTCGTCGCCGATCACGTCCCGCCCGCTCAGCGGCTGTACTTCCTCGGCTGCTACCGCGAGACGTTCAAGGGGCGGCTCAAGGCCGTCTGGGCCGAGCGCTTGGACGCCGCCGAGAAGGCGCAGCGCCGTGCCGCGGGAGCGGACGCGTGACGGCCGCGTCCCACGCGCGCCGGCTGCGGGCGCTTGCCGACCCCGCCCCAGGACGCGTGCTGCACGTCCTGTGCGTACTGGGTATTCCAGAGCTGCTGCTGCGCGGTGCATCGACAGGCGCGGACCTGGCCGTCGCCGTCGGGGCGGACCCGTCGGCGCTGCATCGGGTGCTGCGCGTCGCCGCAGCCCTGGACGTCGTGGCGGAGGACCCCCCGGGCCGGTGGCAACTGCTTCCGGCGGGGGAACTGCTCTGCCCCGGCGTGCCCGGCGGCTTGCACGCCGAGTTCTCCGACAACGACCTCTTCGCGGTCTGGACCGAGTTCGCCCACAGCGTTCGTACCGGTGAACCATGCTACGAGCGGATGTTCGGCGCGCCGGTGTTCACCCGGCTCCAGCGCGCGCCAGAGCGCAGGGAGGCATTCCAGCGCCACATGGCAGAACGGGCCTCCGGCGTGTACGGCCCGCTTGTCGGGTTGCCGGTCTGGCCCACCGACGGTGTGCTGCTCGACGTGGCGGGAGGGACCGGCTTGCTCCTGGCCATGCTGCTTGCCCCTCGACCGCGCCTGCAGGGTGTGTTGTTCGAACTTCCGGAGGTCGCCGCGATGGCGCGACTGGACGGAACGCCCGACCTGCGGAGCCGCACTCGGCTGGTCGCGGGCGATGTCTTCACGGACCGGGTCCCGACCGGCGACGTCGCGGTGTTGGCCAGCGTGCTGCATGACTACCCCGATGCCGAGGCGGTACGGATCCTCCGGGAGTGTGCCGACAGCACGAACCGGGTGCTCCTGGTGGAGCGCGTCCTACCGGTCGGCGGAGACCCGTACGGCGGATTCCTCAACGACCTGCTGATGCTGGCGATGTGTGGCGGCCAGGAACGTACCGAGGGCGAGTGGCGGGCACTCGTCGAGTGTGCCGGTCTGTGTCTTCGCGGCGTCCACGCGGCGAGTGGCACCGACCTCGCCGTGATCGAATGCGTGCCGCGCCGGCCACCCGCAACGTCCCATGGATGAGCCGGTGGCCCACCCGACCGTTGCGCCGTGCTCGGTGGCTGGTCTGCTCGACCGCGCCGCGCAGAGGTGGCCGCAGGCCGTCGCGGTGACCGATACCGCCGGGTCGTGGACCTACGCCGAACTCCGGAGCCGAGCCAGAGCCTTCTCCGCGTGGCTGCTTGCTCAAAGCGTCACCGAAGGCGGGCGGGTCATCCTCCGGATGGACAACCGCCGGGCCGTCGTGCCGGCCATTTTCGGCACGCTGCTGGCCGGTGCGGTGGGGGTCCCGGTCAATCCGCACATGAGGCCCTTCCAGCTGAACGCCGTTCTGCGCGAATGCGCTCCGGCCACCGTCGTGGCGGTGGACGCGGAGGCTCTGGCGGCGACGGAGCTGCCGCCAGGCGTACGGGTGTACCACAGCGACGCGGTGTCAAGCTGGTGTGAGAGGTGGATCGACGAGCGCGGGGCGGACGCCGGGGTAGCGTGGCGCGCTGCCGGGGTGGCCGATGATCCGGAGCGCCTCGGGCTGATGATCTACACCTCCGGCAGCACATCAATGCCAAAGGCCGTGATGAGCCCTCACCGGGCGATCGACTTCGTCACCGGCGCCATCGCCGCCCGGCTGGGCTACCGCTGCGACGACGTCGTGCTGTGCGCGTTGCCGGTCTCCTTCGACTACGGCCTCTACCAGATCTTCCTGGCCGCGCTGGCCGGCGCTGAGCTGGTGCTGATGGAGTCGGACAGTCAGCTGCGTCTCCTGCACACCATGTCAAGCCGCCGCGTCACGGTCGTGCCGGTCGTGCCGTCCCTCGCGCAGTTGCTGGTCCGCCTGGCCAGGCGCCCGACGGCCCCACGGCCGCAGGTCAGGCTGTTCACCAATACCGGCGCGGCGCTGCCCGGACCGCTGATCACACAACTGCGGGACACGTTCCCCGAAGCGGCGGTCGTACTGATGTACGGCACCACAGAATGCAAGCGAATCACAATCGCCGATCCGGATGTCGACCGGGTCCGCCCCGGCTCGGTGGGAACCCCCCTTCCCGGCACGACGGTCACCGTGCTCGACGCCGTCGGCGCTGCCGTGCAGGCGGGAACCGTCGGCGAGATCGTGGTGCACGGTCCGCACGTGATGAGCGGCTACTACAACGCGCCAGCCCTGACGGAGCGAAGGTTTCGCCGAGACCGGCTCGGGCGGTCGTCTGCCCTGTACACCGGCGACTTCGGGTGGCTCGACCGCGACGGCCACCTGTACTTCGCGGGACGCCGCGACGATTTGTTCAAGCGACGCGGTGTGCGCGCCTCGCTGGCCGAGATCGAGGCCGCAGCCCTCGACGTCCGTGGCGTGACCGCGGCCGCGGCCTTGCCCCCGGACGAGAACCGCGATCTCACCCTCGCTGTGGTGAGCGAGGTCCCGCCGTCGGATGTGCTGCGGGGAATCGCGCTCCGGCTGGAGGCAGCCAAGGTGCCGGCGGCCTGCGTACGGCTTCCCGAACTCCCCCTGACGACGAACGGGAAGACCGACCGCGCCGCCCTTGTCGCCATGCTCTTCGAGTAGACGGAACCCGTAGCGAGGAGCGATGCCATGACCGCCGTACCCGACACGCTCAAGCAGCTCATCCACAGCGTGCTGGCCGAGACCCTCGGTGACACTCCCATCGACGCCGATCTCAGCCTCGGCTCCGTCGGTCTGGACTCGATGGCCACGGTGGAATTGCTGATCCGCGTCGAGAAGACCTTCGGCGTCACGATTCCGGACGAGCTGCTCACCGTCCAGACGTTCGCTACCCCGGCGGCGTTGTGGGCCGTTATCGCCGGACAGCAACCAAGGGTCTGACCACGTCCTATCCGTTCCCACCGATCACCAGGAGTGAGAATGGCCCCGCAAGCCGACCCGGCGCGTCTTCCGTTGCTGATGGCACAGCTCGGACTGTGGTATGCACAGGAGCTGCGGCCCGACGACGTCTACAACGTCGGCGAGTACCTGGAGATCTTCGGACCGCTGGACGGGGCCCTGCTCGATGCGGCGTACCAGCGCGTGCTCACCGAGGTGGAGACCCTTCGGATCCGGATCGTCGTGGGCCACGACGGTCCACAGCAGGTCGTCGAGCCGTACAGGGAGAGGCCGCTACGGCAGCTGGACCTCGGCGGCGAGGCGGAGCCACTCGCGGCGGCCCAGGAGTGGATTGCGGCGGACATGGGTCGACCCGTCGATCTGTCAGCAGAGGCGATCTCCTGCGCCACCCTGATCAGGGTGGCGCAGGACCATCACATCTTCCATCACCGCAGCCACCATCTGGCGATGGACGGGTGGAGCTGGGCACTGGTGGCCCGGCGCCTCGCGGACTGCTACACCACCCTGGCGGCCGGGCGTCCCTGGACGGCAGGCGAGGGCTCGTTGCGCGATCTGCTCGACAACGAGGCGGCGTACCGGTCCTCCGCCGCCTTCGGCGCGGACGCGGACCACTGGCGCGATGTGTTGGCCGACCGATCGGACATTGTCAGCCTCAGCGAGCGACCGGTAGCGCCGCACAGCCGCAAATTCCTGCGTCACGTCCGGTCGGTGCCGACCGACACTGCCCGTCGCGTCGCAGCCGGTGCGCAGAAGATGGGAACGCGCTGGTCCGACTTCCTGGTCGGAGCGGTAGCCGCCTATGTCGGCCGAATTGCCGGCTCGTACGAAGTCACCGTGGGCCTTCCCGTGTCCGCGCGGTTCGGCGGCGACGAGCGGCGCATACCCGGGGTGCTGGCGAACGTTGTGCCCCTGAGGGTGCGCACGGATCCGTCCGTCACCGTCGCCCAGTACACAGCCGCCGTTCGTACGAGCATCTTCCGGGCTCTCCGGCACGGACGTTACCGGTCCGAGGACATGCGACGCGCTACCGGCATGGCCGGTGCCGACGCCGCCCTGTTCGGACCGGTGGTCAACGTCACGGCCTTCGACCGCGCACTGAGTTTCGCCGGCAGCCCGGCCGTGGCCCGGAACGTTTCCCATGTGCCCGTGGACGACCTCCACATATCGATCTTCGAGCGTGCGCCCGGCGATGGCTGGCAGGTCGTCGTCGATGGCAACGCGGACCGGTACAGCGGTGCGGATCTGGAACACCACACCAACCGGATTCTCGACTTCGCCGTACGTCTGGCGGAATCCGACCTGCACCGGCCCATCGGGACGGTCGAGCTGGTCTCCGTTGCGGAGCGTGGGCGGTTGTTGGTGGAGTTTGGGGATGGTGGTGTGGTTGGTGGTGGGGGTTCGGTGGTGGGTTTGTTTGGTAGGCGGGTGGTGGG
>NZ_JBEZGJ010000074.1:0-33921 GCF_040649965.1 Micromonospora sp. NPDC048843 | reverse complement strand
GCCGTAGAGGTTGCTCAGGCGGACCCGCAGCGCCGGGCCGCCCACGGAGACGTGCACGATCATCCGGACGCTCTGGTCGTTGAGGCCGGTGTTTGCCGACCCGCCGGGACGCTCAATGGCGGTGGCCGTTGCCGCCGACGCGGAGCCGCCAGGTGGAGTCGCTGCCCGTTGCCGAGTTGCGACGGATCGCCGACGCGGCGGCGGGCACCCTGCGGACGGCGAGCGAGCAGGGTGTGGCCGGTCGTGCCGTGGGCCAGCGGGCCTTGCGTGACGCGTTGCTCGACCACGTGGCGGTGCTGATCACCCCGGACGGGACGCCCGCCGCGCCGGTCGAGGTGCCGCAGCGGCTGGTGCAGGGGGTGGTCCGGATGGGCTTCCTCGGCACCGCCAACGGCTCGGCGGCTGGCGAGGGCGGGGATGCCGTTCAGGTGCGGGTGGCCGGTCGTTGGGTCGGCCTGGTGGGACCGCACGGAGCGGCTTGGTTGCAGAAGGCCACGGATCTTGCCGTGACACCCCTGAGCGCTCGTCCGAACGGATGACCCCGGATCATTCTTCTGGTCAGGGGCGGTCGTTGGGGGGGTGCTTCAACCCGGCTGTCCGGGTACCGTCCATCCTCGGATCCAACGCACCGTAGGCGACTGGATCCGCTGGGGAGTGAGGTGCGCGAGCGATGCCGTGGTGGTCATGGCGCCCCGGTCCCGCCGACGGCGGCGATCCGGAAACCCGAAGCGGGATCACAGTCGATAGCGCGGTCCGGATCGGGCCGCCCAGCCCTCGCCAGCCGGGGGACGACTGCCCGTCCAACGAGCGGCCCGTGCTGACCGAGATGCCCGCCACCGTCGAGCCGGTGAGTCTGCGCCGGGTCTGTGACGCACTCGATCTGCTCGACGTGCGTTACCTGGCCGACGGCGACGGCAACCTGCTGGCGATGTGGGAGCGGCACGCGGTGCTGGTCACCCTCGAAGGGCCGGAGGACGAGATCCTGGTCATGCGGGCACGTCCGCACGCCACGGTCCCGCCGGACTGGGCCGACCGGGCGTACCGGGTGGTCAACGAGTGGAACCACACCCGCCGGTTCTGCAAGGCGTACATCGGTGACCCGACCGAGCGCGGTCAGCTACCGATCTACGCCGAGCTTCAGGTGCCCCTGGGTGCGGGCACCCACGACGCGCTCCTGGTCGAGATGCTCGACTGCGGCGCGGCGGTCGCCACCAGCTTCGTCGACTGGCTGCACGACGAGGGCGCGCTGCTCTGACGCCGCTCCGGGTGGGGTGGGTCAGCCGCCGTTGGTCGGGTCGTCCTCGACGTTGACCATGAAGTACGCGGCCCGCTCCAGGTAGTCCCAGAGGGTTGCGGCGATCTCCGGCTCAAGGTCGAGCCGGTCCACGGCGCGGCGCATGTTCCGCAGCCAGGCGTCCCGTTCGGCCGCGCCGATCCGGAACGGCGCGTGGCGCATCCGCAGCCGCGGGTGCCCGCGCTGAGCGGAGTACGTGTTCGGCCCGCCCCAGTACTGCATCAGGAACAGGGTCATCCGGTCCGCGGCCGGGCCCAGGTCCTCCTCCGGGTACATGGGTCGCAGCAGGGGGTCGGTGGCGACGCCGGCGTAGAACTCGTCGACCAGCTTGCGGAACGTGGGTTCGCCGCCGACCGCTTCGAAGAGGGTCATCGACGCACCGGGACGGTCGGATTCACCTGCGGAAGTCACAGTTCCATCCTGCCAGGTGCGTCCGGTGTCGACCCGTCCCGCACGGCGTGCGTCGGATCACGCCGGGTCGACAATCCCGAATATCGGGCGCCCGGCCTGCACGGGTGAAGGTCGGCTCGACGGTCAGGTGACCGCGTGCCGACGGTGGCCGTCACCGGCGTGTGGGTCGGACGTGCCCTCCACCGGGCGGTCGCTGGCCGGGGCGCCGAGCCCGGTGGGCGGCGGAGCGGCGTTCGCCAACGAGGCGGCAGTGATCGCGTCGTTCACCGTCTGCCGGTCCGGCCAACGCAGCGTGGCCACCGCCATCAGCACCACCCCGGCTGCGCTCCAGAGCCCCACCACTATCGGAATGGGGAACCGTTCGGCGAGCATCCCGGTGACCAGCACCGCGAGGCCCTGGATGACCTGTATGCCGGTGGCCATCACTCCGAAGGCCCGGGCTCGGAAGCCGTTGGGCAGCGCCTGGACGAACAACCCGTTGGCCATCGGCATCATGCCGGCGACCGCGAAACCGCAGAGCGCGGCGAGCAACGCGACCACCAGCGGCGGGGGATCGAGTAGCACCGGTACGAGCATCAACGGGGCGAGTACCGCGAGCGGCCGCATCAGCTTCAGCCGGCGAGCCGGCCCGAAAAGGCGACTCACCAGCAACCCACCGAGGATGAAGCCGATCGGGTTGGCCACCATGATCGCTGCTTGTGCGGTGCCTGCGCTCACCGTGCCCCGGCCCTCCTCGTTGGCCCAGGCTGCGGCCAGACCCTCGGGCACGATCGAGAAGAGCATCGAACTGAACACCAGCACCGCGATGGCGCGCAGCACCGGTGTGCGGAACACAATGCCGAACCCCTGCCGAGTTTCCTGCAGCAGGTGGCTGCGGTGCTCCGGGTCCATCACCGCCGGGCGGTGGCGCACACCGAGGCGAACCAGCAGCGCCGAGAGACCGAACGTGACCGCGTTGAACAGCAGCGCCGCCTCCGGGTCGACCGAGGCGACAGCGGCGCCGAAGACGTACCCCACGACCTGGGCGGCCTGCCCGACGCTGCTGTTCAGTGACAGCCCCAGTACCAGTCGGTCCCCGGTGAGCAATTGCGCGATCAGCGCGGACTTCGCCGCCTGGCTTGGCGGGTTGGCCAGCGTGGCGGCGAAGATGAGCACCAGCACCGCCTGGTACGGCAGGCCCGGAATGGCGATGAGCAGCATCAGCGCCATCCGGATGAGGTCGCATGCCACCATCACCCGTCGGAACGGGTACCGCTCCGCGAGTGCGGCGAGCACGGGACCGCCGAGCAGCCAGGGTAGGAAGCTGACCGCGAAGGCAGCCGCGGAGAGCGCGACGGACCGGGTCTGCTGATAGACGAGCAGGGTGACGGCGGCCTTCGCGACATAGTCGCCGATCCAGGAGAGAGCGCCAGCCACGAAAACAGCCCGGAACTCGTGCTGGCCGAAGACTTCGCGGAATGTGGCGGGGCCTTCCGCGGAAGGTCGCTCGTCAGGCACCGTCGCCTCCATCGGCCCCGGCTCGGCCGCTCGTGGCAGCCCGGCCGGAAGCGCTCGTCAGATCTACGGATCAGCGAGGATGTGATCACGCTTTGGTGGGAACGCGTGGTCCGGATTCTGCCCGATCGTCTGACAACTAGCTAGGTCGAACGGGTCGTTCGTCGCCTCCCCGACTGAACGAACGGACGATACCCGAGGGGCCGGCCGGATCGCGACCCCTGAATTGCCGGACAGTGTCGGCGGTGTCAGGTGGCGCCGCCCTGACCGGTCTCGCCCTCAGACATCGGCCGGGTCGACAGACCGGGATAGATGCGGGCCGCGGCGATCTGCGCGGTGATCCCCGAATTCTCCAGCGCCTCGGCGAGACGCCGACGCAGTTCCCGGCCCACCGCGAACTGCCCGTCCGCTGTGGTCTTCACCACGGTGCGGATGACCGCGCCGTCCACCGTCACCTGCTCGACACCCAGCACCTCGGGCGCCTCCACGATCTCCGGTGACAGCTCCGGGTCCATCGCGATCGAGGCGGCTGCGGTCCGTAGCACCGCCGTGGCCTCCTCGGTGCTGTTGAAACCGATCGGCAGGTCCACCACCACGAGAGCCCAACCCTGGCTCTTGTTGCCCACCCGGATGATCTCGCCGTTGCGGATGTACCAGAGCACGCCCCGGCCGTCGCGCACCGTGGTGACCCGCAGGCCGACCGACTCGACCACGCCCATCGCCTCGCCCAGGTCGACGTTGTCACCCACGCCGTACTGGTCCTCGATCAGCATGAACAGGCCGGCGATCAGATCCTTCACCAGGCTCTGCGCGCCGAAGCCCAGCGCGACGCCGGCGATCCCCGCGCTGGCCAGCAGCGGCGCCAGGTCGAAGCTGAACTCCCGCAGGATCATCAGTAGCGCGATGCCGAAGACGAACGCTGTGGTCAGGCTGCGCAGCACCGACCCGATCGCCTCGGCCCGCTGCCTCCGTCGCTCGGGCACGAACTCGGCAGGGTCGACAGCGGCGGTGGGTACCCGCTCGCGCAGCGGCCGCAGCATCGTCGGCACCGCACCGTCGGTGGTCGTCCGAACCAACCGGTCGATCGTCCGGTGCAGCGCCCAGCGGGCCACCATCGCCAGTGCCAGGATCAGCAGCACTCGAAGCGGTTTGAGCAGGATCCAGTAGCTTCCCTCGGCGAACCAGGCCGACTCGGTGATCCGGTAGATCCACTCGCAGGAGGTGCTGCCCTGGCAGCTCACCGAGGCGGCGTCGGACAGGGCTAGGGGCGTCACGCTGGCGGCACTCACTATGTCTTCGTACCGCAAGGAGCCCGAGCGTCCGCCGCCGACCCACCGGCCGGCGGACCGACGTGGCGAGCATGGCGACTGGAGAGGTGGAGCGTGGGCGTCGACCCGATGGGGCGCAAGGGCCGGGACCGGGTCTTCCACGGCAGTGCCGATCGCTGGATCGGACGGCTGCTGCTGCTGGGCATCGTGGTGGCGGTGCCGAAGGGGATGTCCGAGCCGATGACACCCCAGCGCGGCGCACCGACGGAACCGGTTGGGGTACCAGTCGCGCGGAGCAACCCTGCCGAAGCGGTGCGTTCGGCATCGATTCCGTCCCGGCGCGGGTGATCCGCTTACCAGAAGAGAGATTAGTACGTGCAATCCGGGGTCCGATCAGGGACTATTGGCGCAACGGACGTCGGTGATCGGCCCGGCGTCGACCGTGTGGGCCCTTGTGCCCGGCCCCGGTCGGCGGCGGTCCCCAGCAGCCGCTGAACCGGGAGGGTGAGCGCGATGCCTGACATACGACCCACTGTGGGCTCCGGCGCGTTGGTCCTCAACGCCACCTACGAGCCGCTGTGTGTCGTGTCGGTGCGTCGCGCCGCGATCCTCGTCCTCTCCGCCAAGGCGGTCTGCGTCGCCGACGGTGACGGCATCCTGCACAGCGCCCGGGACGCGCTCCCGGTGCCATCAGTGGTTCGGCTGACGCGCTTCGTCCGGGTGCCGTACCGAACGCATGTCGGGCTGTCCCGCCGGGCGATCTTCGCCCGGGACGGGTGGCGGTGCGCCTACTGCCGGGGCCCGGCCGAGACCATCGACCACGTCTTTCCGCGCAGCCGGGGTGGCCGGCACGCGTGGGAGAACGTGGTCGCCGCGTGTGCCAGGTGCAACCACACCAAGGGCGACAAGACCCCGGCCGAGATGGGGTGGCGGTTACACGCGTTGCCGGCCGCCCCGAAGGGCACCGCCTGGCGGGTGCTGGGCCACCGTGCCCCGGACCCCCGCTGGGCCGACTGGCTGGACCTGCGGGAGCCCGAGGCAGCCGCCTGACCCCGCAGGGTGCGGTCAGGCTCCGGGTTGCGGGCGGGTTGCCCGGCGCGCAGCGCGTTCGTGGCGGTCGACCGCTCGGCGGTACGCGACCGCGAGGAGCCGGTCGATCTCGGGCAGCAGTTGCGGACCGGGCATGACGATGCTGGCGAAGCCGTACTGTGCGTAGCCCGGGTGCGGCACGAAGGTGTCCAGTCGGGCGAAGTCGAACTCGTGTCGGTGCTCCTCGAATGCCTTGGGCGGGAAGCCGAACAGCCGCTCGAACTCGGCCCGACCCAGGTCCAGGTTGAGGCGGAAGACACCGGGGCGGCCAAGCTGTGCGGCCTCGTCGAAGCCGGGCACGTCGTGCTCGACGATTGTGGCGAACGGCTGGCGGCGGTCCGGGCCGACGAAGAAGAACCGGTCGCCCCAGGCCGCCTCTGGTGATTCGTTCTCCTCGCTCGCCACGACCTGCTCGACGCCGGGCAGTGCGGCGATCCGATCGGCGAGCACGGCCGTGTCGACACCGGTCGGGACGTGCAGGACCGCGTCGGCGTTTTCGATGGTGGCCCGGTCCAGCGGGAAGTAGCGGTAGTCGTGCGTTCGCTGCTCGGCCGCTGCGATGTCGGACGTCGGCAGGTACCGGGGAAGGCTGGTCACCTGCTGGAGTCGGCCCTCGTAGGTCGTGGCGGCGGGCGGCCCGATGCCGAGCGCCGGGCTCGCGCCGAGGCTGCCGGCGATCACCGCGTACCGGTCGCCCATTAACGACGCGACGATCGCGCCGGCGCCGGCCCACGACACCTGCGTCTCGGCGAGTGTCATCGTGCTCTGGTGGCGCTGGAGGTGCGTGTTGTGCGCGAAGACCAGTGTGGGCCCGCGATGTGCCTCGGCCGATCGGATCGCGAGCAGGTTCTCGGCCATCAGCGCGTCCCGGACCCCGGCCAGGTGGGCGAAGCGTTCCTCCTGGGCCAGTGGTGCGGCGGCCGCAGCGTGGTAACGCAGCAACGCGACAGCGGCCGAGGCGTGCACGAACGCCGCCCGCCAGCCCGCTGACTTCCGCGGCGCCCGCAGGTACAACTCGGTCAGCAGGTCGTCGGCGAGCACCCGCAGTCGTTGGGCGTCTGTCGAGCGCCCGACCGAACGGCCGGACTCCCAGATCGCTGCACTGTCACTCCACCGTGCGTCGTCCCCGATCAGGTCGTCGATCTCGGCAGACCGGTCCAGGTCGAGGAAGTGGCAGACCTGGTTGAGGTGTTGGCGCGGGCTCGGAGCACTCTCCAGCTCCACCGGGGCGTCGAAGCCGTGGAACGTCAGGCGCTCGGTGACCGGCCGTCCAGCGTTCCACTCCCGCATCCGCAGCAGAAGGTCGCGGTTCGCCGGGGCCGCCCCGAACCCGTGGCTGAACCCTTCGGTGAGCGCCCGGTCGAGCGTCACGGCGGCGACGCCCTGCACGAACTCGTCGGCGATCAGCCCGGCCGCGCGGTCGCTCTCCAGAGCGATCGAGCGGTAGCCGTGCTCCGCCAGCGAAAGAAAGGCCTCGTTGCGGAGCTGGAGGAAGGCGGACTCACCGTGCGTCGGTTCGCCGAGCGCGAGTAGGTCCGGGGATACCGCCAACAGGTCGAGAAAAGGTGGCATTCCATGAACCGTATCGTTGAACCAGCGGTTGAAACTCACGAGCGGTGGAGCGCGGTGACAGCCATAAAACCTTCAAACCGACTGGTACGCCGGCCGGTCGACCTCGCGCGCGCCCACGGCCTCTCCGCGCAGGCGGTGCGCAACTACGAACGAGACGGCGTCCTGCCTCCGGCCCAACGCACCCCGAACGGCTACCGTCGCTTCACCGAGCTGCACGCCAAGGCGCTGCGTGCCTACCTCGCGTTGATCCCGGGCCACGGCTATCCGGCCAGCGGCGAGATCATGCGGGCCGTCAACCGCGGTGAGATCGACACGGCGTTGCGCACCATCGACACGGGGCATGCCCTGCTCCAGCGCGATCGGGACACCCTGGGCGCGGTCGAGGCCGCGGTGGCGACGCTCACCGGAACGAGACCGCAGCCGCAGAGCCAGAAAGCCGTGCCGATCAGCGTGCTGGCTCACCGGCTCGGTCTACAGCCGGCCACGCTGCGCAAATGGGAGCGGGCAGGGGTGCTGCGACCGGTACGTGATCCGGTGACCCACTACCGGCTCTACCGTCCCGACGACGTCCGGGACGCCGAACTGGCCCACCTGTTGCGCCGCGGCGGGTACCGGCTCGACCACATCGCCGGCGTGCTGCGTCGGGTGCGCGACGCCGGCGGTGCCGAACCGCTCGCCGCGTCGCTGCGCCAGTGGCGGCAACGGCTCACCGAACGAGGCCGGGCCATGCTCACCGGGGCCGCCCGGCTCGCCGAATACGTCGATGCCGGTCAGCCGCCTGAACGCGTCTTGACCAGCGAGGCGAAGACCACCACATTGTCCGCGTAGCCGGTCTCGCCGCCGACCCACTGGCCACCGCAGGTGATCAACCGGAGGCTCGGGCGGCTGAAGTCGCCGTACACCTCGTCCACCGGCAGGCGGCCCTTGTCGAACTTCTCCACGGAGTTGACCTCGAAGACCGCCACCCGCTGGTCGGTGCGGGTGACCTCGATCTCGTCACCGGAGCGCAACTCGCGGAGTTTGTGGAAGACCGCCGGCCCGCTGGTGGTGTCGACGTGCCCGACGATCACGGCCGGGCCGTACTGGCCCGGGGTGGGGCCCTGGTCGTACCAGCCGGCCTCCTGGGCGCGGGCCGCGTCCGGCACGGCGATCGTGCCGTCCGGGGCGATGCCCACGTCGTGTACGGGCGCTCGCACGTCGATCTTCTCGATGGCGAGGCTGGTGGGCCGGCTGGCCGGCAGTACCGGGAACTTCTTCGGCGGCGGTCGCAGTCCGGCGCTGAGCCGGTCCGGCAACAGGCTCATCCCGGTCACCTGCTCGACGCCGAGCATCGCCACGATCAGCACCATCAGCGCGGCGATGGCCAGCACCGGCAATCCGGGGCTCGTAGCGAACCGGTGTCGGGCCGACGACGGCCCGGCCGGACGCCGCGGCGGCAGCGGGCGGGCGGCCGGATCGGTGGTGGTGACGCTGGCCGACACGGCCTGCCCGGCGACCCGGCGCAGCCGTCCGGAGACGCGGGCCACCAGCCGTCCGGACGCGCGCAGCGCCGGCCCGGCCCGGAGGCGGGCGCGGCGATCCGGCCGCGCACGCGCGGATCTGCGGGTCATGGGTGATCCGGCTCAGGAGCCGGCTCCCGGTCGACGCCGGCCGCCGGCCATCCCGAGCACGATCGCGGTGGCCACCAACGCCACGCCACCGAGCACCAGCAGCGAGCCGGCGCCGCGCCCGCCGGCCATTCCGCCGCCACCGGTCGCCGGGCCCTTGCTGGGTGAGGCCATGTTCAGCACTGTCAGCGTGGTCGACGACGTCTGACCGTTCTCGCAGCGCAGGTCGACCGGGTAGTCACCGGCCGGCTTGTCCCTCGCGATGGTGACCTGCGCGGTCAGGAAACCCTTGTCCGGTTTGAGCTGCACGTGCCCGAACGCGTCGGAGTGCACGCTGGACTGCCGGTTGTTGTTGTCGTTGTCGCAGCTCGCCTTGATGCTGACGCGGCTGCCGGCCTGGGCGCTGTTCGGTGTCACCTCGACGAAGACGTTCTCGCCGGCTCGCGCCGGTGCGACCGACAACAGGACGAACGCCCCGACAAGCCCCACCAGTGTCAGTGCGGACGAGAGCGCGCGGTTGATCGTGCGGAATGCCTGCATGATTTCCCCCCAACCGGCGACGACCGCCGGAACCCTCCCCTGGGCACGCGCTGCTTTCCCGCTGGCGCGGGGGCAAACCCGAGGCGTGGGCGGGGTCAGCGCGGGCGGGGGATGGGCCCGGTGGTGGGGAGGGGGGTGACGGGGTGCCAGTTCAGCGGTGAGGAGAGGACCATCGTGCTCGACGGTTGGCCGTACGGGGCGAGACGGTCGATGACCCCCTCGAACGCGCCGATCGAGCCGGCCGCCACCTTCAGCACGCTGCACGCGTCACCGGTGATCCGGTGGATCTCCAGGATCTCCGGCCAGTCGGCCACCGCCGGGTCGTGCAGGATGCACCGCGCGCCGTAGCAGGACATCCGGATCAGCGCGACCACGCTACGGCCGGCGCGGCTCAGGTCGACGTGGGCGTGGTAGCCGGTGATGATCCCGGCCTCCTCCAGCCGGCGGACCCGCTCCGCGACCGACGGTGGCGACAGGTGCACCCGCCGGGACAACTCGCTGAAGGAGAGCCGCGCGTCGGCCTGCAACTCGCGCAGCAGCGCCCAGTCCATGTCGTCCACGCTCAGACCTTACTTTCGTGAACCGACTTCGCCTAGTTGCCTTTGGTTTGCCAGGAGAAGCCGGCGAGAGCCGTTGATTCGGCATTCCGCAGGCCGATCCGACCGCGAGATCATGACGTCGGCTAGTCCGGGGGAGGGAGACGAGATGGTGGATCAGACGGAGCGGCGGGCGCCGAACCGCCGTGCCACGGTGCAACCGGTGACCCCAGGGCAGCGTGCCGCGCAGGCGGAGCGCACCGGTGGCGAGCCGACCCTGGAGTTCGCCGACATGGTGCCGTACGACGCGTACGTGCAGGCCAGCGCCCTGCACAAGATGCAGCACCCGCTCAGCAGCGACCCGGGCGAGATGTCCTTCCTGATGGTCAGCCAGATCATGGAGCTGTACTTCGGGCTGACCTGCCACGAGCTGCGGGAGACCCAGCGGCTGATCCGCGCCGACCAGATCTGGGAGGCGTTGGCCCCGCTGGGCCGAGCCAAGCTGCACCTGGAGGGGCTCAACGCCGCCTGGCAGGGCCTGCGCTGGATGAGCCCGGCCGACTTCAACAGGTTCCGCAATCTGCTCGGTGAGGCCTCCGGCTTCCAGTCGGCGATGTACCGGCAGTTGGAGTTCCTGCTCGGGCTGCGCGACCCGACGCTGATCCGCCCGTTCCGCCGGCAGACCGAGGTGCATGCCGAGCTGAGCGCCGCGCTGACCACCCCGAGCCTCTGGGACGACGTGCTCGCGCTGCTCGCCCGGCACGGCTTCGGCCTCCCCGCCGACCTGCTCGACCGGGACGTGGCCGTCGAACACGACCCGCACCCGTTGGTCGAGGCGGCCTGGGTACGAATCTACGACGACGCCAGCCCGGACAATCACCTGCGGCTGCTCGGCGAGGCGCTGAGCGCTGTCGCCGAGGAGTTCGGCGACTGGCGCTGGAACCACGTCAAGGCGGTGCAGCGGACGATGGGCGCCAAGGTCGGCAGCGGAGGCTCCGCCGGCCTGGCGTGGTTGCAGCGCAGCATGGCCCGGGTGGTCTTCCCGGAGCTGTGGTCGGCCCGCACAGCGATGTGACCGGAGAGCGAGACATGCACACCCCAGAACGCGAAGCGCACCGTCGTGACGAGGCCGACCCCGGTCACCGGCACCTGTTCCACGTGCCACCGGCCGACGGTGGTGACCACCCCGAGTCGGCGTACCTGGCCGGCAACTCGCTCGGCCTGCAACCTCGGGCCACCCGCGACGAACTCCTGGCCGACCTGGACGCGTGGGGGCGGCTCGGCGTGGAGGGGCACCTGGAGGCGGAGCGCCCCTGGCTGCCGTACCACGAGTTGTTGACCGGGCCGGCCGCGCGACTGGTCGGCGCCCGGCCCGCGGAGGCCGTGGTGATGAACTCGCTGACCGTCAACCTGCACCTGCTGATGGTGAGTTTCTACCGACCGGCCGGCGCGCGCACCCGCATCGTCATCGAGGACGCCGCGTTCCCCTCGGACAGCTACGCCGTGCGCAGCCAGGCCCGGTTCCACGGCCTGGACCCGGACGACGCCGTGGTCCGGTTGCGGCCGCGCGCGGGTGAGGACGCCCTGCGCACCGAGGACGTGACCGACTACCTGGCCGCCGAGGGCGACCGGGTGGCGCTGCTGCTGCTCGGCGGGGTCAACTACCTCACCGGTGAGCTGCTGGACATCCCGGCGATCACGGCTGCCGGCCGGGCCGCCGGCGCGGTGGTCGGTTGGGACCTGGCCCACGCGGTCGGCAACGTGCCGCTGGCCCTGCACGACTGGGACGTCGACTTCGCCGCGTGGTGCTCCTACAAGTACCTGAACTCCGGCCCGGGTGCCCTCGCCGGCGTCTTCGTGCACGAGCGGCACCTCGGCGACGAGAACCTGCCCCGGTTCGAGGGATGGTGGAGCACAGCGGCGGCCACCCGGTTCGAGATGACGCCGACGTCCCGGCCACCGGCCACTGTGGAGGCCTGGCAGATCTCCAACCCGCCGATCTTCGCGATGGGCCCGGTGCGTACCTCGCTGGAGCTGTTCGACGCGGTGGGCATGACAGCGCTGCGTGCGCGCAGCCAGCGTCTCACCGGCTGGCTGGAGTCACTGCTCGACGAGGTGACGGTCGGCCGGCCGTTGCGGGTGGTCACCCCTCGCGACCCGGCCCGCCGAGGCTGCCAGCTCTCCGTGCGCATCGGTTCCGGCAGCGCCAACGAGCTGACCAAACGCCTACGGTACGAACACGGGGTCATCGCCGACGCCCGCGAACCCGACGTCGTACGGTTCGCCCCGGTGCCGCTGTACTCCACGTACCTCGACTGCTGGCGTGCCGCCGCCGCGCTCGCCGCGACGGTGGGGGCGACCTCATGACCGCGCGGCGCGACGAGATCGCGATCATCGGTGCCGGGCTGGCCGGCTGTCTGGCGGCCTGCTTCCTGGCCCGGCGTGGCTACCCGGTGGCCCTCTACGAGCGCCGCTCCGACCCGCGCGCCGGCACCGCCGAACGCGGTCGCTCGATCAACCTGGCGCTCTCCGAGCGCGGCCTGGACGCGTTGCGCCGGATCGGGCTGGCCGAGCAGGTGATGACCGACGCGCTGCCGATGCGCGGCCGGATGATCCACCCGGTCGAGGGCGAGCAGCAGTTCCAGTCGTACAGCGCGGCCGGCGACCGGGCGATCAACTCGATCAGCCGGGGTGCGCTGAACAACGCTCTGCTGGACGAGGCCGCGGCGCTGCCCGGGGTGCGGGTCGTCTTCGACCACCGGCTGGTCGGGCTCGACCCGACCGACGGCGCCCTGAGCTTCGAGACCCCGCAGGGCACTGTCGCGGCGAAGGCGTCGGTCGTGCTGGGCGCCGACGGCGCCGGCTCCGCGGTGCGTGGGCAACTGCTGGCGTACGGGCTGCTGGACGAGAGCGTGGACTTCCTCGACTACGGCTACAAGGAGCTGACGATTCCGCCGCTGGGCGGGGACTTCGCCCTGGAGGAGGACGCGCTGCACATCTGGCCGCGCGGCACCTCGATGATGATCGCGCTGCCGAACCCGGACCGCTCCTTCACCTGCACGCTGTTCTGGCCCAACGACGGCGCCGGCAGCTTCGCCTCGCTGACCAGCCCGGCGGAGATCGAACGGCACTTCACCGAGCACTACCCGGACGTGGTCCCGCTGGCCCCGAACCTCATCGACGACTACCAGCACAACCCGGTGGGCGTGCTCGGCACCGTGCGCTGCACCCCGTGGCAGGTCAACGGAAAGGTCGGCCTGCTCGGCGACGCGGCACACGCCATCGTGCCGTTCTACGGCCAGGGCGCCAACTGCGCCTTCGAGGACGTGGTCGAGTTGGACCGCTGCCTGGACGAGTGCGCCGACGACTGGTTGGCGGCGCTGCCGCTGTTCCAGCGCCGCCGACAGGAGAACGCCGAGGCCATTGCGACGATGGCGCTGACCAACTTCGTGGAGATGCGGGACAAGGTCGCTTCCCCGGTCTTCCAGACCCGGCGACGGGTGGAGCACGCACTGGAACGGGCCCTGCCCGGCCGGTACGTTTCCCAGTACGAGCTGGTGTCGTTCTCCACCACCCCGTACGCGGAGGTGCGCCGCCAGGTGCGCCGACAGCACCGGGTGCTCGGGGCTGTCGTCGGCGGGGCCGCGCTGCTGCTGGTCGGCGCGATCGGTGCGGCACTGAGCCGAGGGAGGCGGGCATGACCGGCAACTGGGATCCGCGGCTGATGGCCGGCCACGCGCCGAGTGGCCCGCGGCGGTTGCGTAACTTCGTCGCCGGCGAGTTCGTCGACGGCGGAGACACGTTCGCCAAGGCCAGCCCGGTCACCGGGGAGCAGGTCTTCGAGGTGGACGAGGCGTCGCGGTCCACAGTCGACGATGCGGTTGCCGCCGCCCGGGCGGCGCTGCGGGGGCCGTGGGGCCGGATGGGGGAGCGCGAGCGCGCCGAGGTGCTGCGCCGTGTCGCCGACGAGCTGGAGCGCCGCTTCGACGACCTTGTCACCGCCGAGGTCGCCGACACCGGCAAGTCCATCGCCCAGGCCCGCACCCTGGACATTCCGCGCGGCGCGGCGAACTTCCGGGCGTTCGCGGAGATCGTGGCGACCGCCCCCACCGAGTCGTTCACGACTGTCACCCCGACCGGCGGCCGGGCACTCAACTACGCGCTGCGCAAGCCGGTCGGCGTGGTAGCGGTCATCGTGCCGTGGAACCTGCCGCTGCTGCTGCTCACCTGGAAGGTGGCTCCGGCGCTGGCCTGCGGCAACGCCGTCGTGGTCAAGCCCAGCGAGGAGACTCCCGCCTCGGCGACGGTGCTCGCCGAGGTGATGGCCGCCGCCGGCGTACCGGCCGGGGTGTTCAACCTTGTGCACGGCTTCGGACCGGACTCGGCGGGTGAGTTCCTCACCCGTCACCCGGGCGTCGACGCGATCACGTTCACCGGCGAGTCGGCCACCGGCGGCGCGATCATGCGGGCCGCCGCCGACGGGGTGAAGGCGGTCAGCTTCGAACTCGGCGGCAAGAACGCCGGCCTGGTCTTCGCCGACGCCGACCTGGACGCCGCGGTGGCCGGCTCGGTGCGGTCCAGCTTCACCAACGGCGGGCAGGTGTGCCTCTGCACCGAGCGCATCTACGTGCAGCGACCGGTCTTCGAGGAGTTCACCGCCCGGCTGGCGAAGCGGGCCGGCGAGCTGGCGTACGGCTGGCCGACAGACGAGGCCACCGCCACCATGCCGCTGATCTCCCACCAGCACCGCAGGAAGGTGCTCGGCGCGTACGAGCTGGCCCGCTCCGAGGGCGCCGAGGTGCTCACCGGTGGCGGCACGCCCACCTTCGGCGACACCCGCGACGGCGGGTCGTACGTGCAGCCGACGGTGCTCACCGGGCTCGGCCCGGACGCCCGCACCAACCGGGAGGAGATCTTCGGCCCGGTGGTGCACGTCGCGCCGTTCGACACCGAGGACGAGGCGTACGCCCTCGCCAACGGCACCGAGTACGGCCTGGCGGCGACCGTGTGGACCCGGGACGTGGGCGTCGCGCACCGGGCCGGCGCCCGGCTCGACGCCGGCATCGTCTGGGTCAACACGTGGTTCCTGCGTGACCTGCGGACCCCGTTCGGCGGGGTGAAGGCGTCCGGGATCGGTCGCGAGGGCGGCGTGCACTCGTTGAACTTCTACTCCGAGCTCACGAACGTCTGCGTGGACCTGTCGTGAGCCGTAGCGAGGGAGCGGGCATGGAAGCTGACATCGAGGCCGCCAACCGGGAGCTGGCCGACGCCCGCAGCACCGGCAAGCCGTGCGCGCCGCTGCGGGGCCGGCTGCTGCCGGAGGGCGACGTCGAGGCCGCGTACCGGGTGCAGCAACTCCAGGCGCGGGCCTGGCAGGGCCGCGGCGAACGCCGGGTCGGCGCGAAGATCGGGTTGACCTCCCGGGCCGTGCAGGAGACCTTCGGGGTGTTCCAGCCGGACTTCGGAATGCTTACCGACGCCATGGCGGTCGGCGACGGGGTCGAGGTGCCCATCGGCAGGCTGCTCCAGCCCCGCGTCGAGGCGGAGATCGCCTTCGTGCTCGACAAGGATCTCCCGAACCCGCAGCTCACCACCGTCGACCTGATCCGCGCGGTCGACCACGTACTGCCGGCGATCGAGATCGTCGACTCCCGGATCGCCGCCTGGGACATCTCCATCGTGGACACCGTCGCCGACAACGCCTCCAGCGGGCTCTTCGTGCTCGGCACCACGCCACGCCGGCTCGCCGACGTGGACCTGCGACTGTGCGGCATGGTGCTGGAGCACGCCGGCGAGCCGGTCTCGGTGGGCGCGGGCGCCGCCTGCCTGGGCAACCCCCTGCACGCCCTGCAGTGGTTGGCGGGCACCCTCGCCCGCGCCGGTGACCCGCTGCGCGCCGGGGACGTGGTGCTCTCCGGGGCGCTCGGTCCGATGGTGCCGGTCACCCCGGGCGCCGCGTACGAGGCCCGGATCTCCGGCCTCGGCTCGGTGCGGACGTGTTTCAGTGATGGAGGCAACCAGTGACCACTAACGTGGCGGTGCTGGGATCGGGAAACATCGGCACCGACCTGATGATCAAGGTGTTGCGGCTGAGTGACAGCCTGCGCATGGTGGCGATGGCCGGCATCGACCCGGCCTCCGACGGCCTGGCGCGTGCTCGCCGGCTCGGCGTCGCCACCACCGCCGACGGCGTGGACGGGCTCGTCGCGATGCCCGAGTTCGCCGACGTCGAGTTGGTGTTCGACGCCACCTCGGCCGGCGCGCACCGACGCCACGACGAGGTGCTGCGCGCCCACGGCCGCACCGTGGTCGACCTGACCCCGGCCGCGCTCGGCCCGTACGTGGTGCCGCCGGTCAACCTCGACGAGCACCTGCACCAGCCCAACGTCAACATGGTGACCTGTGGCGGGCAGGCGACAGTGCCGATCGTCGCCGCGGTACGCCGGGTCACCCCGGTGGCGTACGGCGAGATCGTCGCATCGATCGCGTCGAAGTCCGCCGGGCCGGGCACCCGGGCCAACATCGACGAGTTCACCGAGACCACGGCCCGCGCCATCGAGGTGGTGGGCGGTGCCGAGCGGGGCAAGGCGATCATCGTGCTGAACCCGGCGGACCCGCCGCTGCTGATGCGGGACACCGTCTACTGCCTCTGCCCGGACGCCGACGCCGACACCGACGCCATCGCCGCCTCGGTGGCCGAGATGGTGGCGGCCGTGCAGGAGTACGTCCCCGGCTACCGGCTCAAGCAGGACGTGCAGTTCGACCGGGTCGAGGCGTACCTGCCGACGCTCGGGCGGCGACTCACCGCTCTTCAGGTGTCGGTCTTCCTGGAGGTCTCCGGCGCCGGGCACTACCTGCCCGCGTACGCCGGAAACCTGGACATCATGACCTCGGCCGCGCTGCGCACCGCGGAGCGGCTGGTCGCCCTGCGTTCTTCGGAGGTGGCCGCGCCATGACCGAGCTGTACATCCAGGACGTGACGCTGCGCGACGGCATGCACGCCATCGCCCACCAGTACACGGTCGACCACGTACGCACCATCGCCGCCGCGTTGGACGCCGCCGGGGTGGCCGCCATCGAGGTGGCGCACGGTGACGGCCTCGCCGGCTCCAGCGTCAACTACGGCCACGGCGCCGCCAGCGACGCCGAGTGGATCTCGGCGGCGGCCGAGGTGCTGACCACTGCGAAACTGACCACCCTGCTGCTGCCGGGCATCGGCACCATCGCCGACCTGAAGGCCGCGAAGGCGCTCGGGGTGACAAGCGTCCGGATCGCCACCCACTGCACGGAGGCGGACATCTCCGCCCAGCACATCTCCTGGGCCCGGGAGAACGGCATGGACGTGGCCGGGTTCCTGATGATGTCGCACATGTTCGATGCGGCCGGGCTGGCCGGGCAGGCCAAGCTCATGGAGTCGTACGGCGCGCACTGCGTCTACGTCACCGACTCCGGCGGCCGGCTGCTGATGTCCGACGTGGCGCAGCGGGTCGACGCGTACCGGCAGGTCCTCGCGCCGGAGACGCAGATCGGCATCCACGCGCACCACAACCTGTCGCTCGGGGTGGCCAACAGCGTGCTCGCCGTCGAGCACGGCCGGGTCACCGGGTCCGCGCCGGTCGGCCCGGACGCGGTGCACGGCCGGACGGTCCGCGTCGACGCCTCCCTCGCGGGCATGGGCGCGGGTGCCGGCAACGCGCCGCTGGAGGTCTTCGTCGCGGTCGCCGAGCTGCACGGCTGGAAGCACGGCTGCGACGTGTTCGCGCTGATGGACGCCGCCGACGACATCGTCCGCCCGCTGCAGGACCGGCCGGTCCAGGTGGACAGGGAAACCCTCTCCCTGGGGTACGCCGGGGTCTACTCCAGCTTCCTGCGGCACGCCGAGCGGGCCTCCACGAAGTACGGCGTGGACGTCCGTTCGATCCTGGTCGAGCTGGGCCGCCGCCGGATGGTGGGCGGCCAGGAGGACATGATCGTGGACGTGGCACTCGACCTGGCCGACAAGGAGCAGGCTGCGAGCGCGAGGAGTGAGCCGGGTTTGCGAGCCCCGCAGTCGCGAACGGAAGGTGGCGCAGCATGATCGGCGTGGACATCGTCGGGATCGCCGACAAGCTGGGCACGGCGGCCGACACGGCCACCGCGATCCCGCAGCTCGCCGCCGAGACCGGCCTCGACGTGGACACCGCGTACGCCGTGCAGGCCGCGCTGCTGCAACGCCGGCTGAACGCCGGTGAGCGGTTGGTCGGGCTGAAGATGGGGCTGACCAGCAGGGCGAAGATGGCCCAGGTCGGCGTGGACGAGGTGATCTGGGGGCGGCTCACCAACGCGATGCGGGTGCCCGACGGCGGCGCCGTGGACCCGGCCGCCTTCATCCACCCCCGGGTCGAGCCGGAGGTGGCGTTCCTGCTGGACCGGCTGCCCGAGCCGGGTGAGCCGGTCGGCGACTTCGCCACGGCGGTCCGCGCTGTCGCCCCAGCCATCGAGTTGATCGACTCCCGGTACGCGGACTTCCGTTTCTCGCTGCCGGACGTGGTCGCTGACAACACCTCGGCCGCCGCCTTCGTGATCGGGCCGTGGTCGCCGGTGCCGGCGGGGCTGGACAACCTGGGCGTGCTGCTGGAGGTCGACGGGCGGGTGGCGCAGGTCGGCTCGACGGCGGCGATCCTCGGTGATCCGCGCCGGGCGCTCGACGAGGGCATCCGGCTGGCGGGCCGGCACGGGGTGCGGCTGGAGTCCGGCTGGGTCTTCCTGGCCGGTGCCGCCACCGCCGCTGTTCCGCTGCGTCCCGGCGCCCACGTTCGCGCCGTCGTCGAGAAGCTCGGCACCGCCTCGCTGCGGGCGTCGTCGTGACCGCCCGGGTGGTGGCCGGGAAGGCCGTCCCACGCGGGGCTTTTCCGCACGTCAAGGTCGCCGGCGGGTTCGTCTTCGTCTCCGGTACGTCGTCGCGGCGCCCGGACAACACCTTCGCCGGCGTGGAGGTGGACGGGTTCGGCACCACCAACCTCGACATCCGTGTGCAGACACGGGCCGTGATCGAGAACGTGCGGGATCTGCTGCGTTCGGTCGGCGCTGACCTCACCGACCTGGTCCAGGTGACGACCTACCTGGTCAACATGAACGACTTCGGTGGTTACAACGAGGTGTGGGCCGAGTTCTTCGACGCCTCCGGACCGACCCGTACGACGGTGGCGGTGCACCAACTGCCGCACCCGCACCTGCTGATCGAAATCCAGGCCGTGGCCCTTCTTCCCTCGGGAGGTCAGTCGTGAGTGAGATCGCCGAACCGTTCAGCTTTCCGGGCTGGATCGCCGACAACCAGCACCTGTTGAAGCCCCCGGTGGGCAACAAGGAGATGTTCCCCGGCGGGGACGACTTCATCGTGATGGTGGTGGGCGGGCCCAACCAGCGCACCGACTTCCACGTGGACCCGTACGAGGAGTTCTTCTACCAGGTCAAGGGCAACATGCACATCAACCTGGTCACCCCGGAGGGGCCGCGTACCGTGCACGTGCGCGAGGGTCAGATGTGGATGCTCCCGCGCAACACCCCGCACTCGCCGCAGCGGCCGGAGGCCGGCTCGATCGGCGTGGTCGTCGAGCGGGTCCGCGAGGAGGGCACGCTGGAGACGTTCCAGTGGTACTGCCCGGAGTGCGGCAGCAAGGTGCACGAGGTCGAGTTGCAGGTCCGTGACATCGCCGCCGATCTGCCCCCGGTGTTCCAGGCGTTCTACGCCGACGAGCAGGCACGTACCTGCGCCAACTGCGGCACCCTGCACCCGGGCAAGGGCTGATGCCCGCAGGCGTGGTCGACGTGCACACGCACGTCGTACCGAAGGGTTGGCCGGACCTCGGCGCGGCGTGCGGCGGGTCCGGCTGGCCGTGGTTGCGGGTCGACTCCGAGCGCGCCGCCATGATCATGGTGGGGGAGACGGAGTTCCGTCCGGTCGGCGCCGAGTGCTGGGACGCGTCGCGCCGACTGGCCGACATGGACGCCGATGGCGTGGCCGTGCAGGTGGTCTCGCCCACCCCGGTCTTCTTCAGCTACGACCGCCCGGCCGACCAGGCGGTGAAGGTCGCCCGGATCTTCAACGACCTGACCCTGGAGGTCACCGCGGCCGGGGGTGACCGACTGGTGCCGTTCTGCCAGGTGCCGCTCCAGGACCCGGACGCCGCCTGTGCCGAACTGGACCGCAGCCTCGCCGCCGGGCACGTGGGCGTGGAGATCGGCAACCACGTCGGCGACCGGGACCTGGACGACGCCGGCGTGGTCACCTTCCTCCAGCACTGTGCCGAGGTGGGCGCACCCGTCTTCGTCCACCCGTGGGACATGCCCGGCGGGCCGCGACTGGACCGCTGGATGGCCCGCTGGCTCGCCGGGATGCCCGCCGAGACGCACCTGTCGGTGCTGGCGATGATCCTCGGTGGTGTCTTCGACCGGGTGCCCGAGACGCTGCGGATCTGCTTCGCGCACGGCGGCGGCAGTTTCCCGTTCTGGCTCGGCCGCGCCGACAACGCCTGGCACCGCCGTGGCGACCTGGTCCGGGGCGCGTCCGCCGGCCCGCCCAGCAGCTACCTCGACCGGTTCAGCGTCGACTCGGTGGTCTTCGCGCCACCCGCTCTGCGGCTGCTTGTCGACACCCTGGGGGAGGATCGGGTACTGGTCGGCAGCGACTACCCGTACCCGCTTGGCGAACGGCCGGCCGGCGCTGTGGTTCACGCGGCCGACTTCCTCACCGACGGCCAACGCGACAAGCTCCTGTCCACCAACGCCATGCGTTTCCTGCACGGCTGAGCACAGCGCCTCGCCTCGACGTGAGCAGATCTTGGACATTTTCCGTCCGGCGCTGACGGAAACTGTCCAAGATCTGGGGCTCGACACGCCAAGCGTGCGTCCGGCGTCCGGTTGGTCCGTTTCCGGCCGCCAGCGCGTGTCGGCTGCGCGAAGGGCCGATGGCCGGCAGGATGGCGGCATGGCCGAGCCGCACGACCTGACCGCGTTGGAGCAGGCCGCCGCGATGACCCGCGGCGAGCTGTCCAGCGTCGACCTGGTCGAGCATTCCCTGCGCCGGGTGGCGGCGCTCGGCGACACAGTGGGCGCGTTCGTCACCGTCACACCGGACCTCGCCCGGCAGGCCGCGCGCGCCGCCGACGCGGTGCCGATCGAGGAGCGCGGCCCGCTGCACGGCGTGCCGACCGCCATCAAGGACCTGACGCTCACCGCCGGGGTGCGCACCACCTTCGGTTCGGCCGCCTTCTTCGACTTCGTCCCGCCGGTCGACGCCGACGTGGTCCGCTTCATCAAGGCCGCCGGTCTGGTCAGCCTGGGCAAGACGACCACCTCCGAGCTGGGCTGTTCGCTCTACTCGGAGGGCCGGGTCGCGCCGCCGGCCCGCAACCCGTGGCAGTTGACGTACACGGCTGGCGGGTCCAGCGGCGGCGCCGCGGCGGCGGTCGCGGCCGGGCTGGTCCCGGTCGCCCAGGGGTCCGACGGCGGTGGGTCGCTGCGCATCCCGGCGTCGCTCTGCGGCCTGGTCGGCTACAAGCCCAGTCGGGGCCTCGTCTCCGGCGGGCCGATCGGCTCCGGCGCGTTCGGCCTGCCCACCAGCGGCCCGCTCGGGCGGACGGTCACCGACGTCGCCGCTCTGCTCGACGTCATGGCAGTCCCGGTCCCCGGCGAGCCCTACCTGCCGCCACCCGCGCCGCCCGGCGGCTACCTGGCCGTCGCGCGCCGGGCCGAGCCCGGCCCGCTGCGGATCGGCCGGTTCACCACGCCGATGCTCGCCGACGAACCGGTGCACCCCGACTGCGTGGCCGCCGTGGACCGGGCCGCCGCGCTGCTCACGGCGGCCGGCCACGAGGTGGTCGAGGTGCCGCCGCCGCTCGGGCCGGCGGCCTGGCCGCTGTTCGAGATCCTCTGGTACGTCCTGGCGCTCACCCCGGTGCCACCGCAGCGGGAGGCGGAGCTGCTGCCGTTGACCCGGCTGCTCCGGGCCCGGGGCGCCGAACTCTCCGCCGGCACCCTGGCCGCCACCCTCGGGGAGTTGCAGGCGCAGGTGCGCCTCGGTGCCCGCCGCACCGCCGGCTGCGACCTGCTCCTCTGTCCCACGCTGGCCACCCCGCAGGCACCCGTCGGCTGGTTCACCGCCGACGCGGACCCGGCCGCCGACTTCGACAGGCAACGCCGGTTCTCGCCCTACTGCGCCATCTTCAACGTCACCGGGGATCCCTCCGTCTCCCTGCCACTGGGTACCACCACCGACGGCCTGCCCGTCGGGGTGCTGCTCACCGGCCGGTACGGCGACGACGCGCGGCTTATCGCTACCGCTGCGCAACTGGAGAACTCGAGTGACGGATGGGATCGGCACCCCGCAATCTGGCGGGCCGTCGACTCCGCTAACGTGAATGGCGACGGAGTCGGGCGGTCGGCAGCGTGATCGTCCATCCGACCCGGTTGTTCAAGGTCGTCCTTCTTCCGCCTGGGGGCGTTGGGATTGTCTGTTACCGAGACGTTGCTGGTCTTCGTCGGCATCCCGTTGGCCGCGGTGCTGGTCATCGCCGGCCTGTCGTACGCCGGTAGCCGCGGGGGTGCCACCGGCGGTGGCGGTGGCGCCAAGCGCTACCGTCCGGGCCGGCCCTTCGACTTCACTCCGGTCTGGTTCCTGGGCCGCCCGGAGCAGCTGGCCGACTCGGCCGGCACCGCGCTGACGGCGGGGGCGCAGGCGCCCGCGCTGACCAGCCACAAGCTTGAGCAGGCCAGCGTCGAGGCGCCGGCCGGTGGAACCGGAGGCGCAAGTGACCGTTGGTGAGAAGCAGACCGGGTCGGAAAATCCGCCCGAGGTGCTCGACGGGCCGTTCTCGACCCGCCAGCTGCTGCGCATCGACGAGGCCCTGCGCCTGGCCGACAAGGGCACCGGCCTGGTCTTCTCGGTCTTCGTCGGTGGTCTCGACGAGCCGATCCGGGAGCACGCCCAGCGGCTGCACCGTCAGCTCGCCGAGCCCGACAAGTCGGTGCTGATCGCCGTGTCGCCCAACCAGCGTCAGCTGGAGATCATCACCGGGCGGTACGCCCGCAAGCGCATCCCCGACACCTACGCCAAGCTGGCCGCGCTCTCCATGGTCGGCGCGTTCAGCGGCGGGGACCTGGCCGGCGGCATCATCAACGGCCTCGACCAGCTCGCCAGCCACGCCGGCAAGGGCTGACCCACCCGTACGACGAACCCCGGCCCGCTGATCGCGGACCGGGGTTCGTCGCGTGCTGGCCTACCGCCTCGTCAGCGCTGGCCGCTGCGGGACCGAAGTCGGGTGAGCGCGAGGGCGAGCGGGACGGTCACCACCGCGCTGACGGCGACCCAGCTGACCAGCGCGACCCAGATCGGGCTGTCGTTGAGCACCGCCAGCAGGATGCTCACCGGTAGCAGCGCCAACACCGCCGCGAACACCGGTCGTCGTGACCTTTTCATCTGCGTGTCCCCCTTCGTCACTGCGTCGACCACTACCCGCGGTCTCCGCCGTCAGTCCTTCTCGGCCTCGTCGGTCAGGTACTTGGTGACGATGCCGCCGGCGCAGCCGCCCACCGCACCGAGGGCACCACCGGCCAGGGCGCCGGCGACTCCGCCGGCCGCCCCACCGATCGCACCTGTGACGAGGCCGCCGGCGGCACCGATCGCGCAGGACTCGCCGTAGTCGACTTCCAGGCCGGTGGGGTCGAGGTAGTTCACCGGGTTCGCGGCGGCGTAGGCGTACCGGTTGCCGGTGGCGGGGTCTCCGATGAAGGCGAGGCTGTCCTGCTGGGTGAAGCGACCCGTCGCCGGGTCGTACCAGCGACGGCCGAACTTGGTGAGGTCGTCGTTGCGCAGACCAGCGGCGAAGCCGAGCGCGTTCTCCTCGGTCTCGTCGCCGTTGTCGACGGTCTTGACCACCTTGCCGTACGGGTCGTAGGTGTAGGAGGCGGCCAGTGAACCGTCGTACTTGACCAGGGCCACCACCGACCCGAGTCCGTCGAGGACGTAGAAGTAGTGGTGGAAGACCCCGTTCGTCTTCGCCCGGAAGCCCAGCGGAGTGCCGAGCTGGTCGCGCTCGACGTAGTGCCTGCTGTACGAGCTGGGCACCGTGTAGCTCTGCAGCATCGGCTGGCCGTTCTGATCGTCCAGCCCGTAGAGGTACCGGTGCTCGAACGAGGGGGTGGTCTTCCAACCGAGCTCGACCTGGTTGGGTCCGCTGTACTCCCAGGTCACCGACGCGTTGGTGGAGTCCTTGCCGCTGGTGAGCTGTCCTGCGGCGTTGTAGACGAAGGAGCGGGCGGCGGACCCGCTCTTCTGGTTGCCGGCCCCGTCGTAGCTGTAGCCGGAACTGGTGATCTGGTTGCCGGCGTTGTACGTCAGCGTCTGCGTTGTGGTGCCGTCAACCTTGACCGAGGTGCGGTTGCCGTTGCTGTCGTAGGCGTAGTCGTAGGTCTTGCCGTCGATGCTGGTGGCCTTGGTGAGCCGGTTGCCCTGGTCGTAGGTGTACAGGCTCACCGCGCCCGCGCGGTGGTGGTCGGTCTGCCACTGCCGCAGACCGGTGTCGTCGGTCTTTGCCGTGGAGCAGGCGGCGGTGCCGACTCGCTTGGCGTAGCAGTAGGACACGTCGAAGACGGTGCTGGCCGTGCCGGACTGCCAGCGCTTACTGGTGGTACGGGTGATCCGTCCGGACTGGTCGTACGCGGTGACCGTCTCGGCCGCTGTCACCGAGGAGACGGCAAGTTTGGTCGAGGTCCGCCGCCCGTCGTCGTCGTAGCCGAAGGTGTAGGTGCCGTTGCCGGCGACCAGCTTGGTGAGCAGGTTGCGGGCGTTGTACGTGTAGAACGAGCTGCCCCGCTGGTCGCGCAACTCGACGAGGTTGCCGACCGGGTCGTAGACGTACTGGTGGGTGGCCTGACGGCCGACCAGCCGGTTGAGCCGATCGTGCGCGAAGTTCTGGTAGCCGTTGCCGTCCTCTCGGGCGTAGACGTTGCCGGCGGCGTCGTAGGTGTACGAGACGTCGTGCGTCGCGTCCGAGTAACTGATCTTCGTAACCCGGTCGTTCTTGTCGTAGTCGAAGTGGGTGGTGCGCCCGGCGCCGTCGGTGGCCTCGTGCACCCGGCCGAACTCGTCGTAGTTGATCGTGCGGACGCCCAGCGAGGTGCCACTCGGGGGAGTCACGGAGATCAGCTGCTTGTTGGAGTCGTACTGGTAGGTGGTCCTGTTCGTGCCGTTGCCCGGATCGGTCGAGGACTTCACAGTGCCGTCGCTGTTGTACTCGATCTTCGCCTCGGCGGCCTGGGCGTCCTTCGAGGACAACCGGTTGCCAGCACCGTTGTACGTGTAGGTGTTGGTGTTGCCCTGCGCGTCCGAGCTGGACGACGGTTGGAAGTTCGCCGTCGGATTGCTGGGGGTGGCGGAGTTCGCGTACGAGTAGGCGATGTCCGCGCCGGTCGGCGCGGCAGAGGCGGTCAGCGACTGCCCGCCGTTGGCCGCGTACCCGTTGCTGGTGACGCCGCCCGTGCCGTTGGTGGAGGTCAGCACGTCGTTGTACGGCGTGTAGGAGTTCTCCCGCGTCTTGCCCTCCGGGTCGACGGCCTTGGTCACCCGCTTGTCGGAGTTGATCGTGTAGGTGGTGCGCGGCACGGAGGTGACCGGCTGCGACTGGTTGGTGTTGGCGTCGGCGATCAGCGTCTGCGTGGCGGACGGGTACGCCCAGCGGGTGACGGCCGTCGCGCCCGGCGCGTCCTCCTCGTCGACGACCCGCTGGATCGAGGTGACCCGGTGCGCGGAGTCGTAGGTGAGGGTGGCGACGGAACCCACGTCCGAACCCCTGATGCCGCTGGAGATCTTCGTGATCCGGTGTGCGGAGTCGTAGACGAAGCGGATGTCGTCCTCGGTCAGCGAGCAGATCTCGGTGAGGTCACCGTTGGCGTTGTACGCGTACTCGATGCGCCGGTACAGGCCGCCGTCGCCGTGCTGCTCGATCTTCGAGATGTAGCCGTGGCTGCCGTAGAGCACGGTCGCCGTGCGCACGGCCTGGGTGCCCCGGTCGGAGACGACAGTGGTGAGTCGACCGTTGCCGTCGTAGGCGTAGTCGGTGACGTTGTCGTTGCGGTCCAGGCTGCGGTCCAGCAGCCCGGCGGAGGTGAAGTAGAGCCGCCGTCCGCTCTCGTGCTCGGTCAGCTTCCAGCCCGAGCCGTCGGTGGCGAGGGTCGCCTTGAACTCGTTCGGGGTGGTGTAGCCGGACCCGTTGGGTGTGAACCTTCCGACCACCCCGTCCGAGGCGACATAGGTGACGGAGTTGTCGTCGGCCTTGATCAGCTTCACGTCCACGCCGGTGCGGGTCCGCCAGCCGTGACCGAGCGATCCGGTCGCCAGCCCGCTGCCGGTGAACAGGCTGTTGTAGGCAGAGCCGAGAACGAGGTCGCGGGCGATGCCGGGAAGTACCAGGTCGGTGCTGCGGATGAGCAGGTTGCCCGAGCCGGTGTTGACCTCGGCGGTCACCCGGTCGGTCAACGCGAAGCTGGTGAACGAGCCGTTGCGGACCGGGCCGGTGCCGACCGGCACCGAGATCGGGCCGGCGAGCATGCTGACCGGCGCGCTCGACGGGCCCAGCGCGATTGCGGCGGACGAGCCGGGTGAGCCCGGTTGTGCCGGCGCAGCGATGCGGTCGGCGGTGGACTCCGGGCGACCGAGTGCGGCGGCGGCAGGCGCCGTCGGTACGGTGAGCACCGATGAAGTGACGATCAGTAGTGTCCAGAACGCGCGATGGCGTAAGGCCACGGTTCCCTCCCGTGCGTTGGTGGCGACAACGCACGAGATCGTCACACATCGATTACTTGATGCGCGGCAATCATTCGGATCTTTTGTCAGTGATCCAGAAAGTTTCGTCGATGCGTACCGATGCGGATGACCGCGTGTTATTGGCCGGTCACAGGAGTGACCAATGATGGATCTTCGGACGGGATCGGGAAACGGCTCGGGGCCGGCGCGGGTTCACACCCACGCCGGCCCCGAGCCGGACACCGCTGCTCAGGCGCTCTGGGCGTCCTTCGCACGGGCCTTCAGCGCCCGCACCACACCGTCGCGGCCCTCGGCCACCAGCCGACGCAGCGGGGCGGGGTGCCCGTCACCGGCCAGCCACGCGTCGGTGGCCGCCACCGTGTCGTCCTCCACCAGGTAGGTCGGGTACGCCAACTGGGCGAACTCCTGCGCCGGCTCGCTGTCCCGGGTGGCCCACACCTGCCCGACCGCCGCGAAGTACCGCTCCCGGTACGGGGCGACCAGATCCACCTGCGCCGGGTGGGCGAAGCCCTGCAACAGCGCCCGGTGCCGCCAGTTGGGCAGCGCGTCCGGGCCGGTGAGCAGGGCCCACACGGCGGCCTTGTTCTCGGCAGTCGGCATCAACGCGTGCGCGTACGCGGCTTCCCGCTCACCGCTGGCAGTGCGGTCGCTGCTCAGCTCCGCCTCGATCTCGGCAGTCCCGGCGGCACCGTTGGCCACCAGGGCGGCGAGGACCGACCAGCGCAGCTCGGTGTCGACTGTCAGCCCGGCCGGCATCCCGGTGCCGTCCAGCCAACCGCGCAGCGTCGCCAGGTCTTCCTCGGAGCGGACCGCCGAGGTGAACGCACGGGCCCAGGCCAACTGGAACCCGCTGCCGGGCTCGGCGGCGGCGAGTGCGTCACGGGCGGTACGGGCCAGGTCGGCCCAGCCGGTCGGCGCCCAGGCCGGGTCGGCGTACAGGGTCAGCGCGGTGGTCGCCTGCCGCAGGGTGGCGGTGACCAGGTTGATGTCGGTCTCCGCGGGCAGCCCGCTCAGCGTGAGCGCCACGTAGTCCCGGGCGGACAGCTCGGCGTCGCGGATCATGTCCCACGCGGCGGTCCAGCAGAGCGCGCGTGCCAGCGACGAGTCGAAGCCACCGATGTGCTGCACCACTGTCGCCATCGAACGCTCGTCGAGGCGCAGCTTGGTGTAGCTGAGGTCGTCGTCGTTGAGCAGCAACACGTCGGCCGCCCGGACGCCACGCAGCGGGGCGAGATCCGTGTGCTCGCCGGTCACGTCCACCTCGTACCGCTCCCGACGGACCAGCCGCCCGTCGGTCAGGTCGTACAGGCCCACGCCGATCCGGTGGGTCCGCAGCGTCGGGTACGCCGCAGGAGCCTCCTGCCGCACCAGCACCTGCTCGTACGTGCCGTCGGCCCCGATGGTCACCTCCGGGCGCAGCGTGTTGACCTGTGCGGTCTCCAACCACTGCGCGGCGAACTTGCGCAGCTCCCGCCCGGATGCGGCCTCCAGCTCGGTGAGCAGGTCGTCGAAGGTGGCGTTGCCCCAGGCGTGCTTGCCGAAGTAGGCCCGCAGCCCGGCCACGAACGGCTCCTCACCCACGTACGCGACGAGCTGCTTGAGCACGCTCGCGCCCTTGGCGTAGGTGATGCCGTCGAAGTTGACCTCCACGGCCTCCATGTCCGGCATCTCGGTGTAGACCGGGTGGGTGGAGGAGAGCTGGTCCTGCCGGTAGCCCCAGTTCTTCCGGATGGACAGGAAGGTCGTCCACGCCTCGGTGAACCGGGTCGCGTTGGTGTTGCACCAGTGGCTGGCCCACTCGGCGAACGACTCGTTCAGCCACAGGTCGTTCCACCAGCGCATGGTGACCAGGTCACCGAACCACATGTGGGCCAGTTCGTGCAGGATCGTGTTGGCCCGCTGCTCGTACTCGAAGTCGGTGACCTGCGAGCGGAAGAGGTAGTGCGACTCGGCGTGCGTGACGCAGCCGAAGTTCTCCATCGCGCCGGCGTTGAAGTCGGGCACCCAGAGCTGGTCGTACTTCGGCAGCGGGTAGCGCACGTCGAACTTCTCGTGGAAGAAGTCGAAGCCCTGCTTGGTGATCAGGAACAGGTCGTCGGAGTCCAGGTACTGGGCCATCGACGCCCGGCAGAACACCCCCAGGTCGATGCCGTCGTGCGCGTCGCGCACCTCGTGGTACGGCCCGGCGCACATCGCCGTGATGTAGGTGCTCATCCGGGGCGACTCGGTGAAGTGCAGCGTCTTGAGCGCCTCACCCGCCGGCTCCTCCCGCTGCACGGGCATGTTGGAGACCGCCCGCCAGTGCGCCGGCACCGTGACGTGCCAGGTGTAGACGCTCTTCAGGTCGGGCTGGTCGAAGCAGGCGAACACCCGCTGCGCGTCGGCCGTCTCGAACTGGCTGTAGAGGTACGTCTCGCCGTCCACCGGGTCGACGGTCCGGTGCAGACCCTGGCCGCTGTTCGAGTAACCGAAGTCGGCGTCGACCACCAGGACGTTGTCGCTGTCCAACCCGGACAGGGTCAGGCCCTTCTCGGCGGACCAGGCGGAGAGGTCGACGGGCGTGCCGTTCAGCGTCGCGGACCGCACCGACTCGGCGGCCAGCTCGATGAAGGTGCTCGCGCCCGGTTCGGAGCAGCGGAACCGAACCTCGGTCGTCGACCTGAACGTGCGGCCGTCGGCCGCCAGCACGGCGCTGGACAGGTCCAGACTGATGTCATACCCCGTCACGTTGAGCAGGCGTGCCCGCTCGGTCGCCTCGACCTGCGTCAGGTTGCGCACTCCCGGCACTGTTCGTCTCCATCCCACATGTCGCCGTACGCCCGGCGGCGCCCGTTCGCCTACCGCTCGTGACGGCTGGCCCGATTCGAGTCTTCCATGTACGGGCAGCCCGCGGTGGCCGAGGTCACGCTCTCATTCGGGTGCCGGTCGATGCGCTGCGGGGTGAAGATTCTCCTGAGACGCCGACCTGTCGGCGCCACCCGTCGCGAAGGGATCTCACAGTGACCGAACGTGTCACCGCCGACATGTGGTTCGACCCGGCCTGCCCGTGGGCGTGGATCACCTCCCGCTGGCTGTTGGAGGTCGAGCAGATCCGGGATGTGGACATCCGCTTCCACGTGATGAGCCTGGCCGTGCTCAACGACGGCCGGGACGAGCTGCCCGAGGACTACAAGGAGTTCCTGAAGACCGCGTGGGGCCCGGTGCGGGTCTGCATCGCCGCGGAGCAGCTGCACGGCAACGAGGTGCTGCGCCCGCTCTACACGGCGCTCGGCACCCGGATCCACCTGCAGAAGCAGGAGCGGGGTCCGGAGCTGTACGTGGCCGCGCTCACCGAGGCCGGCCTCGACCCGGCACTGGCCGCGGCCGCCGACAGCACCGACTACGACGAGGCGCTGCGGGCCAGCCACGAGGCGGGCATGCGCCCGGTCGGGCAGGACGTGGGCACTCCGGTCGTGCACGCGCCAGGCCCGGACGGCGCCCCTGTCGCGTTCTTCGGCCCGGTGATCACTCCGGCGCCAAAGGGGGAGGCCGCCGGCCGGCTCTGGGACGGCGTGTTGCTTGTCGCCGGCACCCCGGGCTTCTACGAGCTCAAGCGCACCCGCGAGCAGAGCCCGATCTTCGACTGAGCGACGACCACCGCGCCCCCGTCCGTGCTTCGTCAGTCGCGCGGACGGGGGCGTTTCTCGTCGGGTGCCGAGGTCGGCGGAGGGTTGTGGCGTCACCGGGAGGCGGGCGGCGTCGTTTCCCTCGGTGTCCGCCGCAGCGACCCGTAGGGCCGCACGCCGCAGTTCGTGGAGGCAAATCCCGATGGCCAAGCACCGTGCGTCCGGTGACGATCAGTTGACCCGGCAGGGGGTGATCGAGACTCCCGGCGCTGACTACTGGTCCGTTGACGACTCCCGCTGGCCGACGGTCCGCCCGGACCTGCCCGCCCACCTGGTGGATCTACTCGCGCCGCCCATCGTGGTGGGCGTGGCCCGGGTCCCGGTGACCTCCCGGCTCACCCCGCCCAGAGCGGTCGACCCACTGCCGTCGTCCATCGACGCGGTGCCGACCAACGCGCCGGCGCTGGTGCCGTCGGGAGCGGCACCGGCCGAACCGGCTCCTCCGCCGCCGGCGCCGGCTCCTCCGCGCCCGGTGCCGACGCCGCCGCTGAGCCCGCGGCCCGTTCCCACGCCTCCTCCCGACCGTCCCGTGCCGGGGCCGCCCGCGTCGCCCCGCCGCGCCCTGAACACGGGGCCGATCGGGACCGGCCGGCGTGGCAACGGTGGGCCGGTGAGCGCAGGTAAGCACCGCCGGGGCACCTCCGATCGCGCCGGCTGACCGGCCGGGCCCCACCGGGCGCTTTCATCTGGTGGACGCCCCCGCGGGTCCCCGTCGGCGGCGACACCGTCGCCGGTAGCGTCAGTGGGCATGACGGTCGTGCATCCGATCACCCGGGCCTGGGTCACCACTGGCGGCACCGGCGCGCAAAACTACGACGAGTTCGCCGACGACGCGGAGATCACCGCGATCATCGAGTCGAACCCGCACAGCGCTCTCGGCATCGAGATGCCGCATCGCGCCCCGCAGAGCCTGGGCAAGTCGTTCCTGGAGGCGCTGCCGGACGCGGTGGCCCGCCTCGCCGAGGCCAAGGCCGACGGCAGTTACACCCCCGCCGAGCAGGTGGTGGTGCTCTACCGGATCAGCGCGCCCGGCGAGGAGCCGGCGTACGGGCTGTTCGCGATGGTGGACACCGATCAGATCTCCACCCGGGCAGACGAGCCGGGCCTGGTCATCCGCAACGAGGACGTCTTCATCGCCAAGGTGCGCGAGCGGGTGGCGCTGGCCGACGCGCTGGGGCACCTGCTCTCACCCGTACTCCTGCTCCAGACCGGGCGTGGCGACGAGCTGCACGCCGCGCTCGCCGCGGCGACCGACACGGCCGGTGCGCCCGCCGCGACGGACACCGACCAGGCGGGGCGCACGCACGCCATCTGGCTGCTCGGCCCCGGCCCGGAGCAGGCCACGCTGACCGCCCTCGCCGGTGGCGGGGACCTGGTCGTCGCGGACGGCAACCACCGCAGCCTTGCCGCCCAGACCGGAGGGCTGCCGCGCTTCCTGGCCGTGGTCACCACCCCCGCGTCGGTGGCCATCCAGCCGTACAACCGGCTGGTCAGCGAGCTGACCACCACCCCGGCCGAGCTGCTCGACCGGCTGCGGGCCGCAGGCGCCGAGGTCGAGCCGATCGACGGCCCGGTCGAGGTCCCGGCGGCCGGCGGCACCGTGCACCTCCGCCTCGACGGCCAGGGGTACGCGGTGCGCCTGCCCGCCACCGCCTCCGCCGGCCTGGAAAACCTTGACCACGCCCTGGTCGAGCGGCTGGTGCTGCGCGACGCGCTCGGTCTGGACCCGGGCGACAAGCGGATCACCTACGTCGGCGGTGACTACCCGGCGAGCTGGCTCACCGGTGAGGTCGACGCCGGGCGGGCCGAGTTGGCCATCCTGATCGCGCCGGTGACCGTGGCGGATTTCGTCGCCGTCAACCTGGCCAGGGAGAAGATGCCCCGCAAGAGCACCTGGTTCACCCCGAAGGCGCGCGGCGGTCTGGTCGTCGCCGAGCTGCCGCGTTGAGCGTCATCCGCACGACCGTGTGACGAACCCGGCTCGGGGACGCCGCCCCTGTGACGTCCCCGAGCGCGGCCTGACAGACTGCCCGGTATGCGCGTCTACCTGGGATCCGATCACGCCGGTTTCGAGTTGAAGGTGCACCTGGCCAACCACCTGGCCATGCAGGGCTACGACGTGGTCGACGTCGGCCCGCACAGCTACGACCCGGACGACGACTACCCCACGTTCTGCCTGCACACGGGCGACCAGGTGGTGGCTGACGAGACGGGCCTCGGAGTGGTCATCGGTGGCTCCGGCAACGGTGAGCAGATCGCCGCGAACAAGGTCGCCGGCGTCCGCGCCGCGTTGGCCTGGAGCGTCGAGACCGCTCAGCTTGCCCGTCAGCACAACGACGCGAACGTCGTCGCCATCGGTGCCCGCCAGCACACGCTGGACGAGGCGACCGGCATCGTCGAGGCGTTCCTGAACACGCCGTTTTCCGGCAACGAGCGGCACGCTCGTCGGATCGCCCAGGTAGCCGAGTACGAGCGGACCCGGAAGCTCCCCGACCTGCCCTGACCGTGCGGCGCTCAGCGCGGCGAGCGGGGCAGTTCCTCGCGGGGCACCCAGTTTCGCCGGACGACCACCACCCGGGCTTCCGCCTCGGCCAGGTCGTCGTCGGTGGGGCGGGCCGCGTCCCGGGCCCGTAGCGCGGCGCTCAGCCCCACCTGGGACGAGCCGGAACCGACCAACCCGCGCAGCCCCCGCTCGCCGTCGCGCTCGTCGCCGCCCGCGCTCCTGCGTCGCGGCGGCGGCGGCTCGTCACCGTCGTGCACGCCCGGCGTGCTGACCGTCGGGCCGTTAGCGCCCGGTCTGGCCGTCTCGGTGTCGCCGTGGTGGCGCAGCCGTCGCCGTCGTCGGTCGCTGTCACCCATCAGCCGACCGTACCCTGGCCGGGTTCGATCCGGCACCGTCGCGGGGCCGCGCCTCCCGGCCGGGGTCGGCGACCGATTTGCCGGCTGGCTACCCTCGAATCAAGGCGGTGCTGTTGCCGTCGGTCAGGGGGAGGACGAGATGGCAGACCAGACGCAGCCGTGGGCGGAGCGGACCGTGGAGGTGCCACCGCAGGCCGGCGTCGGGGTGCCGCCGCAGCGTGACGGTTTCCGCCGGGGGGTCGCTCCGGTGGGTGAGCGCCGCACCCCGCGGACGGAGCCGTTCCCGGTGGTCGAGCAGGAGCCGACCGGCACCGGTTGGCCCGGCGAACCGATGCCCCGTCGCTCGCTCAGCTCCCGGATGGCGCAGCTTCGACGCGGCGGTGAATGGAGCGCGGCGGCAGGCCTCTTCGCGTTCGTGTGTTGGGGGATCTGGGCGCTGTCCGGCCAGGGCGACCTGAGCGGCCCGCTGCTGGTGCTGGTGCTCAGCCTGCTGGTGGCCCTCGGCCTGTTCGCCCTGTTCCGGCTGATCGGCCGGGTGGTGTGGGAGCGGCAGTTGGGCCGGGTCCGGCGCAGCGCCCGAGGTGCGCACCTGGCGACGGCGGTGTTCCTCGTCGGCCTCGGGGTGGCGTGGCTCCAGCAGACCGAGTGGGTCGTCTCGGCCTGGAACTGGATCTCCTCGAACTGACCGGGCGTGCACGGGCGGGCCGGACGGCGAGCCGGGCGGTGTCGGCGGTGACCTGCTCAGCTACCTGCGTGCCGAGCCCGACCTGACCCTGGTGGCGTAC